>CAZKEG010000052.1:0-8461 GCA_964551715.1 uncultured Thermodesulfobacteriota bacterium | reverse complement strand
CGAGATGGGTGTCGTCATCTCTATCGGTGACGGCATTGCCCGTGTTTACGGTCTCCGCAACTGCCAGGCCATGGAGCTCATCGAGTTCCCTGGCGGGGAGATGGGCATCGCCCTCAACCTTGAATTTGACAACGTTGGTGTGCCCATTATGGGTGACGCCACCAGGATCAAGGAGGGCGACATTGCCAAGCGGACGGGGCGTATTGCCGAGGTCCCGGTAGGGGAAGCGGTCTTAGGTCGAGTGGTAGATCCGCTGGGTCGTCCGCTTGATGGTAAAGGGCCCATACAAGCCAAGGAATTCCGTCGAATCGAGCTCAAGGCCCCGGGGATCATTGCCCGTAGGCCGGTGCATGAGCCCATGTATACCGGGCTCAAGGCCATCGACGCCATGACCCCAATTGGTCGTGGTCAGCGTGAGCTCATCATCGGCGACCGTCAGACGGGTAAGACGGCCATCGGGATCGACGCTATCATCAATCAGAAAGATAGTGATATCTATTGTATCTACGTTGCCTCCGGTCAGAAGAAGGCCTCGGTGGCACAGATCGTTGAGGTCTTGAGGCGTCATGGGGCCATGGAATATACCACCGTGATCGCCGCCTGTGCCTCTGACCCGGCCACCTTGCAGTACATCGCGCCTTATTCCGGTTGCGCCATGGGTGAGTATTTCCGCGACACCGGGCGACATGCCCTGATCATTTACGATGACCTTTCCAAGCAGGCCAATGCCTATCGTGAGATGGCCCTTCTCCTCCGTCGTCCTCCGGGGCGTGAGGCTTACCCGGGCGACATCTTCTATAACCACTCCCGGTTGCTTGAACGGGCGGCTAAGCTTAATGAGGAACACGGTGGTGGGTCACTCACAGCGCTTCCGATTATTGAGACCTTACAGGGTGACGTTTCGGCCTATATTCCGACCAACGTTATCTCTATTACCGACGGTCAGGTCTATCTAGAGCCGAGTCTCTTCTTTGCCGGTATTCGTCCGGCGATTAACGTTGGTCTTTCAGTCTCCCGCGTCGGTGGTGCGGCGCAGATCAAGGCCATGAAGCAGGTCGCTGGTCGTCTGCGTCTGGAGTTAGCGCAGTATCGTGAGTTGGCAGCCTTTGCCCAGTTTGGTTCGGAACTAGATCGGGCCACTCAGCGGGTCTTGCATCGTGGGGCGCGTCTCACCGAAATCCTCAAGCAGCCGCAGTATCAACCTCTACCGGTTGAAAAGCAGGTCTGCATCCTCTTTGCCGGTACCCGTGGTTTCTTGGATGAGATGCCCCTTGATGTCCTTGGGGATTATGAGAAGGAACTCTATGAATTTATAGAATCCCGTTATCCGGAAATATTCAAAGAGATCAAGGAAAAGAAAGAGATCAGCAGCGAATTAGAAGAGAAGATGAAGACCGTGTTTGGCGAATTCAATGAGGAATTTAAGAAACGTCATAATGTTGAAACGGTTCCAGTGCCTTAAAGATCATAAGTAGGTGAGGAGCGATGCCGAACCTGAGAGATATCAAACGAAAGATAGAAGCGGTTAAGAAGATAGGCCAGATTACCAAGGCTATGAACATGGTGGCGGCGGCGAAGCTGCGTGGTGCCCAGGAGCGGGTGGAGCAGTTTCGCCCCTATGCCTCCAAATTTAAGGCGGTGATTAACGAATTGGCTGCCTCCAAGGCCGTTGATCCCTCTCAGTTTGCCTTGATGCAGCAACGTGAGGTCAAGAAGGTTGAGATCATCTTGATTACGGCTGATCGTGGGCTTTGCGGGGCCTTTAACGCCAATCTTATTAACCGGGCGGATAAGTTTATCAAGGAACAGAGGGCCAAGGGCCGTGATGTCTCCATGATCTGCGTTGGGAAGAAGGGGGCGCAGTATTTTCGGAAGTTTGATTTTTTGCGTAAGGAATACGTAGACATCATGGGCCGAGTGGAAATCTTTAATGCCCGGGAAGTAGCCCGTGAGGCCATGCGCGCCTTTATCGACGAAGAGGTGGATGAAACCTACCTTATTTACGGGTATTTTATCAATGTTGTCCGTCAAGTACCCAAGGTGGAGAAGCTCTTGCCCATTTCCATTGAAGAAGAGGAAGAGGGTGGAGAGCAGGTTGAAGAAGGTGGCCCGATGGGTGCCTATATATATGAACCTTCAGCAGAGGAGATCTTTCAAGAGATCTTACCTCTTTACGTGAATACACGCGTTTTTGCTGGTATGCTAGAGACAGCGGTTAGTGAACAGGCGGCCCGGATGACGGCCATGGACAATGCCAACCGGGCCTGTAGTGATATGGTACACAGCCTTACGCTCCTCTTTAATAAGACCAGACAGGCGGCTATTACCAAAGAGCTTATGGATATTGTGGGCGGTGCCGAGGCCCTGAAAAAGGGTTAGTAAAGTTTAGTAAGGAGGAAGGCTATATGGCCGAAGAAAAAGTAATGGGAAAAATAGTTCAAGTTATGGGTCCGGTTGTGGACGTTGAGTTCCCGCCGGGTAAAGTACCAAAGATCTTCGACGCCTTGCGGGTAACTAACCCGGCGATTGATGATCGTGAGTGGAATTTGGTCTTGGAAGTCGCCCAGCACCTGGGTGATAACGTTGTCCGTACCATCGCTATGGACACCACCGACGGTTTGGCGCGTGGTCAAGAGGTATGGGCTACTGGTCAACCGATCGTGGTGCCGGTAGGTCATGGCGTCTTGGGGCGAATCATGAACGTAGTTGGAGACCCGGTAGATGAGGCCGGTCCGATCCAGGCTGATAAATTCTTCCCCATTCACCGACCGGCTCCGGCCTTCACCGAACAGGACGTCACCATTAAAGTCTTGGAAACCGGTGTTAAGGTCCTTGACCTCCTGGTCCCCTTCCCTCGTGGTGGTAAGATGGGTACCTTCGGCGGCGCTGGTGTGGGTAAGACGGTCGTAATGATGGAGATGATCCACAACATCGCTATGGAGCACGGTGGTATCTCGGTGTTCTGCGGTGTCGGTGAGCGGACGCGTGAAGGAAACGACCTGTACCTTGAGATGAAAGAGTCCGGCGTTATTGATAAGGCTGCTCTGGTCTACGGTCAGATGAATGAGCCGCCTGGGGCCCGTGCTCGAGTGGGGTTGACCGGGGTTACGGTAGCTGAATACTTCCGTGACGAAGAAGGTCAGGACGTGCTCCTCTTTATCGATAACATCTTTAGGTTTACCCAGGCGGGTTCGGAGGTTTCGGCTCTGTTAGGTCGTATCCCCTCGGCCGTCGGTTATCAGCCGACCCTGGCCACGGACCTTGGTGCTTTGCAGGAACGGATTACCTCGACGACCAAGGGCTCTATTACCTCGGTTCAGTGCGTATACGTCCCTGCTGACGACCTGACTGATCCGGCTCCGGCAACGACCTTTGCCCACCTGGACGGTACGGTCGTTCTTTCCCGTCAAATCGCTGAGCTCGGAATCTATCCCGCGGTGGACCCGCTTGATTCTCAGTCCCGAATCCTTGACCCGAACGTCCTGGGTGAGGAGCACTATAGTGTTGCCCGTCAGGTTCAGCAGGTCCTTCAGCGTTATAAGGACTTGCAGGATATCATCGCCATCTTGGGTATGGATGAATTGTCTGAAGAAGACAAGATCATCGTGGCTCGAGCCCGTAAGATTCAGCGTTTCTTGTCTCAGCCCTTCCACGTGGCCGAGCAGTTTACCGGAACCCCCGGTCGTTACGTCAAACTAGAAGACACCATCAAGGGCTTTAAGGAGATCCTCGAGGGTAAGCACGACGATCTTCCTGAACAGGCCTTTTATATGGTTGGTACCATTGAAGAAGCTGTGGAAAAAGCCAGGCAAATGGCTGCTGGAGGTTAGTAATGGCACGGATTCTCTTGGAGATTGTTACTCCAAGTAAAATGGTGGTTAGTGAAGAGGTAGATTTGGTCACCGCTCCTGGGGTGGCGGGTGAGTTTGGAGTAATGGCCAAGCATGCTCCCATGGTGGCGGCCATCAAGATCGGTGAGTTGCGTTATCGAGTAGGAGACAAGGTAGAGTACTTGGCGGTGAGCGGTGGTTTCTGTGAGGTTAGTCGGAACAAGATTACTTTCCTTTGTGAATCGGCGGAAAAGGCAGAGGAGATAGACGTGGAACGGGCCCTAAGGGCAAAGGAGCGGGCTGAGCGTCGTATCCAAGAGGCCATGGCCCAGGCTGAGAAGATAGACATGGCCCGAGCACAAGCTGCTCTCCAGCGGGCCTTGGTCAGGTTGAAGGTGGCTGAACACGCCCGTGGTGGGGCCTGATAGAGCATAATTTCAAAAAAGGTTTTAAAAGGGGCAACCTCGGTTGCCCCTTTTTTATTTGAGGGGGAAGGAAATGGCCTTAGCGGTGGTCATTTTGGCGGCAGGCAAAGGCACCAGGATGAAGTCTCCCTATCCCAAAGTCCTGCATCTCCTGGCTGGGGAGCCGATGATCATCCATGTGGTTGAGACGGCCTTGACCCTTCGGCCTGATCAACTCTTGGTGGTAGTGGGATACAAGGCGGATTTGGTCAAAAAGGCCCTCAAAGGTTATGAGCTAGAGTGTATCCTTCAAAAAGAACAATTAGGGACTGGAGACGCAGTCAAAAGGGTAAAACCTCATCTTTTGAAGACCGTTGATCAGGTATTGGTCCTTTGTGGTGATACACCCCTCCTTACTCCTCAGACTTTGACTAATCTGATCACCCTTCACCAAGAACAAAAGGCCACGGTGAGTATCCTTACTGCTTATTTGGAAGACCCCTCTGGTTACGGTCGCCTTGTTCGTGACCAAAGCGATTTGGTCCAAAAGATCGTCGAAGAAAAAGATGCCTCTTTGGAGGAAAAAAAGATCAAGGAAATCAACAGTGGGGTCTATGTCTTTGAGAGAGAGTTTCTCTTTGAGGCCCTAGAGAAAATACGGCCAGACAACGTCCAGCAGGAGTATTACCTTACCGATGTGGTCGAGATGGCAGTCAAAGATGGAAGAAGGGTGGCAGCTTATTTGGTCTCTGACCCCATCGAGATATTAGGGGTAAACAGCCAAGTAGAAAGGGCCAGACTTGAAGAGATCTATCAGACCAGATTGCGACAAAAATTTATGGCCCAAGGGGTAAGTTTGGTCTTACCGGAGACCGTGTATCTCGAACGTAAGGTCGAGATATCTCCGGGTACAGTTGTTTTTCCTTTTGTGGTCCTCAGGGGTCAGACCAGAATCGAGGCCGAATGTACCATAGAAAGTTTTTGTTATCTGGAAGATGTCAAGGTAGGGCCGGGAGCGGTAATAAAGGCCGGTTCGGTGTTGAAGGGGGTTTCTGTTCCTCCTTCAGGCCGTGTTCAGGGGAGTTTCTCCCTTGGTGATTAGCTTGACTTTTAGAGAACTCACTAATAAAAACCGGAAAGAGGAGGAGTCATGGAGTTTCCGGAGATCAAAATATTAGAAGAAAAGATCGAGGTCCTCTTAGGTTTGATTGAACGGCTGAAAAACGAAAAGGAGGACCTTGCGCAACGATTGCAAAGGGTAGAAGTTGAAAATCTCCGTCTGCGCGAAGAGATTCAGCAGTTCCAAAATGAGCGCAAAGAGGTCAGAGAAAAAATCCACCAAATTATTACAAAGATCGAAAAGTTGGGAGCCGAGCAGGTCACACAGGGTGAGTTTTGAAAGAGAGAATAGTTGAGGTAACCCTTTTAGGCCAGCGTTTATCCCTCCGGACGGATCTTCCAGAAGAAACCGTTCATCAAATTTTGGCTTACCTAGCCGATAAAGAGAGGGAGATCACCCAGAAGAGATCTTTTCTACCACCCATGAAAGTGGCCTTACTTATGCTCTTACAAATTGGGGCAGATTATGTAAAAATAAAAGAAGAGCTGGAGAGCCTCCGACAGGCAGTTCGGGAACGGGCCGAACGCCTGGAGGCTTATTTAAAAGAGAAAGAGGTTCCCTGGGGTGTGCGTGATTAACCATTCAGCCTGCCGAGCCAACAGCGAGGCCAGAGGGGGGCTCCTCTCCTTCTGGAGGCAGGCTCCGAGTCTTCGGAGAAGCCGAAGGGAGGACGAGCCACCCACTTTGCTCGTAGGGTCTCGTGCGGGCCGGTTAACACGGCACCTCGGGGTTTTGGTAATACCCCGTAAGGGTACATATATATGGTTGTGATGCCGTAAAGGCGGCAGGTGAAGGGAGTAGGTTTATTAACAGGCCTTAGGGCCTGGAGAGATATGTAAAATTTGAGGAGGAAGGCAGTTTTAGGTCTTTAAGAGTATTTTTTTAAAAAATTTTTCTTTTGTAGCCGTCGTTTGTTTTATTCCTTTCACCCGCCGGCCTTTTCCTGCCTTACGGGGTAACCACCAATAAAGTTTAGGAGGTCAGAGATGGAGTGGGTTTTGGTGGTTATGGCCCTGTTGGTGGGTCTTGGGGCTGGCATATTTACCGGGATAAAGTTCAAGGAAAAACAAGACGCCGAGCGTCGGGCCACCGCTGAAGAACAAGCCCGCCTAATCCTGGATAAGGCCCAAAAAGAGGCAGAAAGTCTAAGACAAGAGGCCAAGCTCCAGGCCAGAGAAGAGGCCCTTAAGTACAAAGAAGAGCTTGAAAAGGAATTTGAAAAACAAAAGAAGAAGTTAATCGAGCAAGAGAGGAGACTTTCAGAAAAGGAATCCAAGCTTGAGCAGCGCGGGGAACAGCTTGATCGACGCGAACGAGAACTCAGCGAGCGGGAACAGCGGGTAAGAGATTTGGAAGTCAAGGTCCAGGAGAAGAAAAACGAATACGAAGGGTTGGTCGAGGCCCAGCGCAAAGAGCTGGAGAAGGTGGCTCAACTCACCATGGAAGAGGCCCGAGAGATAGTGCTTAAGAAGGCCGAGGAAGAGGCCAGAGAAGAGGCCGCCCGAATCCTCATGCGGATCGAGTCTGAGACTAGGGAAGAAGCCAATCGTCGAGCCAGAGAGATCCTTTCTTTGGCCATCTCTCGTTGTGCGGCTGAGTTTGTGGCGGAAAAATCGGTCTCTGTGGTTCCCCTCCCCAGTGAGGAGATGAAGGGCCGGATCATCGGGCGTGAGGGTCGAAATATTCGGGCCCTTGAAGCGGCCACCGGAGTGGACTTGATCATAGACGACACCCCGGAGGCTGTGGTCCTTTCGGCCTTTAATCCTTTGCGACGGGAGGTGGCTCGTATCGCCCTTGAGCGTCTTATCTCCGATGGGCGTATCCATCCGGCCCGTATCGAAGAGATCGTACGTAAAGTAGAAGAAGAACTCGAGAGCACCATCAAGGAAGTAGGAGAACGGGCGGCCTTTGACGTAGGGGTCTACGGGCTTGCCCCGGAATTGCTTCGGCTTTTGGGTAAACTCAAGTATCGGACGAGTTATGCCCAGAATGTCCTGCAGCACTCTATTGAGGTGGCCTTTATTTGCGGAGTGATGGCTGGCGAACTTGGGCTTGACGTAAAGAAGGCCAAGCGTGCCGGGCTTCTTCATGACATCGGCAAGGCCGTTGACCAAGAATTAGAAGGTCCGCATGCCCTGATCGGGGCGGAGCTGGCCCGTAAATATGGTGAAGATGAAGAAGTGGTACACGCCATAGCCGCTCATCACGAAGACGTTGCGCCGGAGACACCACTGGCGGTCTTGGTCCAGGCGGCAGACGCCGTCTCTGGGGCCAGGCCAGGGGCCAGGCGTGAACTCCTTGAGTCCTACATCAAGCGTCTGGAAAATCTGGAAAAGGTGGCCACTTCTTTTCCTGGGGTGCAGAAGGCTTATGCCATTCAGGCCGGTCGTGAGATCCGGGTCATTGTTGACAGTAACAAGATCTCTGATACCGAGGCCGTACTCCTTTCTCGGGAGATCGCCAAGAAAATTGAAAAGGAACTCACTTATCCCGGGTTGATCAAGGTAACCGTGATTCGTGAGACACGGGCGGTGGAATATGCCAAATAATCTGCGAATACTCTTTGTCGGAGACATTGTCGGTCGGCCAGGACGTAAGGCGGTCAAGAAATTTTTACCGGAGCTTGTCTCGAAATTTGAACCGCACTTTGTCCTTGGGAACGGAGAAAACGCTGCTGGTGGTTATGGTTTGACCGAGGCCGTGGCCGAGGAGCTCTTCAAGGCCGGTTTTGATCTTCTGACCTCAGGCAACCATATCTGGCGGCGGGAGTTTTTTCCTTATCTTTCCAAGGCTGAGCGGGTCTTGCGCCCGGCCAATTATCCCTCCGGAGCCCCTGGACGGGGTTTTGCCCTTCTCAAAAAAGGAGATATGGTCTTAGGGGTGATCAACCTTGAGGGTCGGGTCTTTATGCGCAGCCTTGAGTGCCCCTTTCGGGTAGGGGCGGCCTTGGCCAGTTCCCTCCGCGAAGAGACCCCGTGTATCCTGGTCGATTTCCACGCCGAAGCTACTTCCGAAAAATTGGCCCTTGGCTGGTATCTGGACGGAAAGGTCTCGGCTCTCTTGGGGACGCACACCCATGTGCAGACCTCAGATGAATGTCTTCTGCC
>CAZKEG010000051.1:0-8487 GCA_964551715.1 uncultured Thermodesulfobacteriota bacterium | reverse complement strand
TACTGGCTAAAATTTAGACAAATTGAGCTTTTAGGAGAGAATAAGTAGGAAAAAAATGAGAAAAACGAAGGTCAAATATTCAAAAAATTTTAAAAAGATTGTTTTTAAGAAACCCCTCTACGATTTAAAAATTCTTCGATCCGGAAAATAGCCTTGAATTCAAGACCTTCTTTCCTGATGGCCTCCTCGCCTCCCTCTACTCGGTCAACCAGGGCTACTACCGCTACTACTTGAAGACCTGCTTCTTTAGCCCGCCTTACCGCCTTGAGACTGGACCCTCCTGTAGTCACCACGTCTTCAAGGATGGCACAGCGCATTCCCGCCAAAACACGCCCTTCAAGCCATTGCTTGGTCCCATGCCCTTTGGCCTCCTTGCGCACGATAAATCCTTCGAGCTCTCTTCCCTCCAGACCAGCCTGGAAACACACTGCAGCCACCAAGGGATCAGCACCAAGGGTAAGCCCACCCACGGCCTCTACACCAAAATCTCTAATCTCTTCCCAAAGTAGTTTTCCTATAAGGGGTAAGGCCTCGGCACACAGGGTGGTCTTTTTACAATCAAGGTAATACGGGCTCTTCTTCCCAGAGGCCAGAAGAAAACCCTCTTCTCGGTAAAGGAAGGAACGTTCAAACAGGAGTTCAAACAATTTTTGTCTATCGGACACCTTTTTCTCCTACAATTTCCGTACCCACCCCGTGATCAGTAAAAATCTCCAACAAAATAGCATGGGGGACCCGACCATCGATGATATGGGCCTTTTTTACCCCGGCTCGGATGGCCTTACGGGCACTTTTCAATTTGGGGATCATACCCCCTTTAGCCACACCGGCCTCCAATAATTGATCCACCTCTTTTAGATCGATACTGGTCAATAACTCTCCGGTCTTATCTTTTACCCCCTCGACATCGGTGAGATAGATCACCTTTTCGGCCTTAAGGGCCCCGGCAATGGCCCCGGCCACCAAATCAGCATTGATATTATAAGCCTCACCATTCGGCCCCACGCCCACTGGAGCGATCACCGGTAGAAAATCCCTGGCCATCAAAACATCCAGCACTTGCGGATTGACCTGTTTTACCTTGCCCACCCGACCGATGTCTATTATCTCTGGTGGACGATCATCTCCAGAATAACGGTAAATTTGCATCTTCTCCGCCACAACCAAATCACCATCTCGACCAGAAAGGCCCACCGCCCGCCCTCCGTGGCGATTGATCAGACCGACGATCTCTTTGTTCACCGTACCAACCAAGACCATCTCAACCACACTCATCGTGGTCTCGTCTGTCACCCGTTGGCCCTCGATAAAGACCGGTTTGACCCCCATCTTCTCCATCACTTGGCTGATCTGCGGCCCACCGCCATGTACGATCACTGGCCTTAGACCCACAAATTTCATGAGGACGACATCTTGGGCAAAGGCCTCTTTTAGCTCTGGGTTCACCATGGCGTGCCCGCCATACTTGATGACCACTGTCTTCCCGTAGAAATATCGCAGATAGGGAAGGGCCTCGATCAGGACCTTGGCCCGTATCTCGCGACTGATCTCCATGACCGACCTCTCCTCGCTTCTAGGGCCGCATTAAAGCCCAAGCTCCTCCCCCAAGCAACTATTAATTAAACTGGATCACGAGGAACCAAAAGAAGGGACTAAAAGAGGAGGCGACTCTTAAAGCCGCCTCCTCTTCATCACTAGGCTGCCTGAGAGGCTGCCTCTTTTTCGGCCTTCATGTCGTAGTAGACCCGACCAGTACCAGCCGGAATAAGCCGCCCGATAATGATGTTCTCCTTTAGACCTCGCAGATAATCAACCTTACCAGCCAGAGAGGCCTCGGTAAGGACCTTGGTGGTCTCCTGGAAGGACGCGGCGGCGAGGAAGCTTTCTACCGCCAATGAAGCCTTAGTAATACCTAGGATGATCGGCTCAGCCACTGCTGGACGACCACCTTCAGCTAGTACCCGTTGGTTCTCTTCCTCAAAGCGAACCTTGTCCACCAGTTCACCAATCATGAAATTGGTATCCCCTACCTCTTTGATTTTGACCTTCTTGAGCATCTGCCGCACAATGATCTCGAAGTGTTTGTCGTTGATACGTACACCCTGAAGTCGATAGACCTCCTGGATCTCTTCCACTAGAAAGCGAGCAAGCCCCTTCACCCCTCGAACCCTCAGGATATCATGCGGATTAGCTGAACCCTCGATCAAGGGTTCACCGGCCCGGATAAAGTCACCATCATGCACAGCGATGTGTTTGCCCTTGGGGATCAGGTATTCTTTCGGCTCACCTACTTCCGGCTGGACAATGATCTTCCGCTTACCCTTAATTTCCTTATCAAAGTGAACTATACCGTCAATTTCGCTAATAATGGCATATTCTTTGGGTTTTCTGGCCTCAAAGAGTTCGGCCACTCGCGGTAGACCACCGGTGATGTCCTTGGTCTTAGTGGTCTCACGCGGAATCTTGGCAATAACGTCGCCAGCCTTCACGTAATCACCCTCAGCTACAGTAATGATGGCTCCTACCGGTAGGAGATAGCGGGCATGTCCTTTGCCCTCAATCTTAATGGTCCGTCCACGCTCGTCTTTGATGGAGATACGTGGACGATAGTCGGTGTGTTTATACTCACGCACGATGATACTTACCTTACCGGTGATCGGGTCGGTCTTCTCGTCTACAGTGATACCTTCGATGATATCGCCAAACTTCACCTTCCCCGAGACCTCGGTAATAATCGGGGTGGTAAACGGGTCCCACTCCACCAGGAGGTCACCAGGGTTCACCTTCTGGCCTTCCTCCACCAGGATACGGGCCCCATAGACCACCGGGTAGCGTTCTTTTTCGCGCCCGTCTTTGGTAATGATGGCGATCTCACCCTGCCGGTTCATGGCCACCAGATACCCCTCTTCCCGACGCACTGTACGCAGATTGATAAACTTCACCATCCCTTGACTCTGAGCCCGGTGTTCACTCTGCTCCGCCGCCCGGCTAGCCGTACCACCGATATGGAAGGTTCGCATGGTGAGCTGGGTTCCCGGCTCGCCAATGGACTGAGCAGCAATAACCCCCACCGCCTCACCGATCTCTACCATACGACCCGTGGCCAAATCACGACCATAACACTTGGCACAAACGCCATACGGGCTCTGACAGGTGAGCACCGAACGGATCATCACCTTTTCGATACCGGCATCCCGCATCTTGGCCACGGCCTCTTCATCGATCTCCTCGTTGGCCTTGACCAAGACTTCACCAGTCACTGAATCGATCACGTCTTCCAAGGCCACACGCCCAAGAACACGGTCCCACACCGGCTCGATGATCTCACCGCCCTCGATTAGGTGCCCAACCTCGATGCCGTCAATGGTACCGCAGTCTTCCATAGTGATGGTGCAGTCCTGGGCCACATCCACCAGACGACGGGTAAGATAACCGGCGTTGGCCGTCTTAAGAGCCGTATCGGCCAAACCTTTCCGGGCACCGTGGGTGGAAATGAAGTATTCCAACACCGAAAGACCCTCACGGAAGTTACTCTTGATCGGCGTCTCGATGATCTCTCCCGTAGGCTTGGCCATAAGCCCTCGCATACCGGCAAGCTGCCGGATCTGGTCCTTTGAACCACGGGCACCGGAATAGGCCATGATGTAGACCGGGTTATCACTGGGCCCGAACACCTTCTCTCCGTTCGGACTTACATACTCCTTGGTCTCCATCTCTTTGATCATCTCTTCGGTGACTTTTTCCGTCACCGTGGCCCAGACGTCTACCACCTTGTTGTAACGCTCACCGTCGGTGATCAGACCCTCATGATATTGGTTCCAGATCTCTTGGACTTTACGTTCTGCCTCCTCAAGAAGGGCCTTCTTCTTGCTGGGGATATGGAGATTGTCTACACAGATGGAAAGGGCTGCCCGGGTGGCAAAGGCATAGCCCATGTCTTTCATCCGGTCGGCAAAGATGACCGTCTTTTTGGCCCCGGCCCGACGATAGGATAGATCGATGAGTTTCTGTAAGGCCTTCTTGGCCAAGGGTTTGTTGTATTCCTCGAACTTGATCTCTTCCGGCACCACGGTAGAAAAGATCACTCGCCCCACTGTGGTGTCCACCAGTTTGCCGTTCATACGCACCTTGATCTTGGCCTGGAGGTCTACCGCCCCTTCTTCATAGGCCAGAATGGCCTCCTCACGGCTGCCAAAGATCTTGCCTTCCCCTTTGGCAAAGGGTCGCTCCTGGGTCATGTAGAAGATCCCAAGCACCATGTCCTGAGTGGGGTAGACCACCGGTATCCCATTGGCCGGAAGGAGAATATTGTTGGTCGAAAGCAACAAGACCCGGCACTCGGTCTGCGCCTCCACCGAAAGCGGTACATGTACCGCCATCTGGTCGCCATCGAAGTCGGCGTTATAGGCCACACAGACCAAAGGATGGAGCTGGATGGCCTTGGAGTCAATCAAGATAGGCTCAAAGGCCTGAATACCGAGACGGTGAAGCGTCGGCGCCCGGTTGAGCATAATCGGATGTTCCTTGACGATCTCATCCAAGGCATCCCAAACCAGTGGATCTTCCCTCTCCACCATCTTCTTGGCGCTCTTAATAGTGGTCACGTGGCCGTTCTTCTCAAGCCAGTGGTAGATAAAAGGCTTAAAGAGCTCAAGGGCCATCTTCTTCGGCAGTCCACATTGGTGCATTCGAAGCTCAGGACCAACCACGATGACCGAACGCCCGGAATAATCCACCCGCTTTCCGAGCAAGTTCTGCCGGAAACGGCCTTGTTTACCTTTGAGCATATCAGAAAGGCTCTTTAGCGGACGACGGTTGGGCCCGGTCACCGGACGACCACGACGACCGTTGTCAAAGAGGGTGTCTACGGCCTCTTGGAGCATCCGCATCTCGTTGCGGATGATGATATCCGGGGCCTCAAGGTCGATAAGACGCTTGAGACGGTTGTTCCGGTTGATCACCCGGCGGTAAAGATCGTTAAGGTCTGAGGTAGCAAACCGGCCACCTTCAAGAGGGACCAAGGGCCGCAGATCCGGCGGTATCACCGGGATGACATCAAGGATCATCCATTCCGGTCGATTACCGGAATCACGAAGGGCCTCAACGATTCGCAACCGTTTACCGAGCTTCTTACGCTTGGCCTCGCTCTTGGTCTTGGCCATCTCCTCACGTAGCTCTTGAGAAAGTCTCTGCAGATCAAGTTGCTGGAGGAGCTGACGCACGGCCTCAGCCCCGATGCCGATCTTAAACCGTGGCCCGTAGGTCTGGAGCATTTGCTGATATTTCTCCTCGGTAAGGACCGTGCCCACCGGAAGCTCTGGAATTTCGCTCTCGGTGACGACGAAGTTTTCAAAATAAAGGACCTTCTCTAGCTCCTTAAGAGTCATGTCAAGCAGGGCCCCGATCTTACTCGGAATGCTCCGAAGGTACCAAATATGGGCCACCGGGGCCGCCAATTCGATGTGTCCCATACGCTCGCGGCGGACCTTACTCTGAATGACTTCAACCCCGCATTTTTCGCAGATCACGCCGCGGTGTTTCATGCGCTTGTATTTACCGCAGAGGCACTCATAGTCTTTCACCGGACCAAAGATCTTGGCACAGAAGAGACCATCGCGCTCAGGCTTAAGGGTCCGGTAGTTGATGGTCTCCGGTTTCTTGACCTCACCATGGCTCCATTCGCGAATCTTTTCCGGTGAGGCCAAACCAAGCCTTACCGCCTTGATGCTCATTGGATCTTTAGGCTTGGTAAAGTAGGAAAGGAGATCTTCCATAAGATTTCACCCCTTCTGACTTTTTTGGGTTTTTGCTCATCAAGAGCGGGCCTAAACCCGCCCCGTAAAATCCCTTCAAATCTTATTCTTCCTCAATTAATTCCACGTCGAGACACAGACCCTGTAATTCTTTGACCAGGACCTTGAAGCTCTCGGGTAATCCGGCCTCAAGGAAATTGTTGCCCTTGACAATACGCTCATACATCCTGGTCCGCCCGGTCACGTCATCGCTCTTGACTGTGAGGAACTCTTGAAGGGCATAGGCCGCCCCATAGGCCTCCATGGCCCAGACCTCCATCTCACCCAGACGCTGACCACCGAACTGGGCCTTACCACCAAGAGGCTGTTGGGTAATGAGTGAGTACGGCCCAGTGGAACGGGCGTGAATCTTATCGTCCACTAAGTGGTGGAGTTTGAGCATGTACATATAACCGACGGTCACCGGTTCACGAAAAGGCTCTCCGGTCATCCCGTCGTAAAGGACAGTCTGTCCGGTCTCGGAAAGACCTGCCATCTTTAGCCATTTTTTGATCTCTGACTCCTTGGCCCCGTCAAAGACCGGTGTGGCCACCGGGATACCGTCTTCAAAGGACTTGGCCAGTTCTAAAATCTCCTCATCACTCTTGTCCTCAAGAAGTTCTTCCAATTCATCCGGACTAAAGAGTTCAGAGAACATCTGTTTTACCGCCTGAACCTGGTAATTCTTAGCCAACTCCGCCACCTTTCGCCCTACTTCTTTTGAGGCCCACCCAAGGTGGGTCTCAAGTATCTGTCCAATATTCATACGCGAAGGTACGCCCAAAGGAGAAAGGACCATGTCCACCGGAGTCCCATCAGGGAGATAGGGCATATCCTCGATGGGTACCACCTTCGAGACCACGCCCTTGTTTCCGTGACGCCCGGCCATCTTGTCACCGGGCTGAAGTTTGCGTTTCATGGCCACAAAGACCTTGACCACCTTGAGCACCCCGGGTGGCAGTTCGTCACCCTTCTTCAAGCGGTTGATCTTTTCCTCAAACATCTGGCGGATCTCTTCTACCCTGACCTCGTAATTACGCAGGATATCTTCTACCACCGGGTCCTTCTTCCTACGCTCACCAGCCACCAACTCCCTGATCTTTGGCAGAGGAATCCGCTCCAGGACCTCGGCAGTAATGGGTTCGCCTTTGGAGATAATAGGTTCACCGTGACGATCCTTAATAGTTGCCGCCGCGGTCTTCCCGGTTAGATGACGTTCGAGTCGCTTAAGGGTGCTCCGACGGACTACTTCAAGAAAGTCTTCCTGATCCTTTAAGAGCTTGGCAATCTCCCGGTCTTCGATCTCCTTGGCCCGGGCGTCTTTTTCCACCCCCTTGCGGGTAAAGACCTTGGCGTCGATCACGATGCCTTCTATGCCAGGAGGTACCCTAAGGGAGGTATCTTTGACGTCGCTTGCCTTCTCACCGAAGATGGCTCGAAGGAGCTTTTCTTCAGGAGAGAGTTGGGTCTCGCCCTTAGGGGTGACCTTACCGACCAGGATGTCACCTGGTTTGACGTAAGCCCCAACCTTTACAATCCCGCTTTCATCAAGGTTCTCTAAAGCCTCTTCCCCAACATTGGGGATATCACGGGTGATCTCTTCCTTACCCAGTTTAGTCTCACGGGCTACACACTCAAATTCTTCAATGTGAATAGAGGTGAAAACATCATCTCGGACAAGGCGTTCAGAAATAGTAATCGAGTCTTCGAAATTATAACCACGCCAGGGCATAAAGGCGACCAAGATGTTGCGCCCTAAGGCCAGCTCTCCACGGTGAGAAGAAGGACCATCAGCCAAGACCTCCCCTTTCTTGACCCGCTGCCCTGGACGAACCACCGGTTTCTGGGAAAAATTGGTATTTTGATTGGATTTACGGCATTTGATCAGCTTGTAAATGACCACCTCTGGATCTTCCTCGCCGTTTTCACTCTCGTAGCGCACCACCAATCGGGTGGCATCAAGGTCTTCTACCACTCCATCACGCTTGGCCACGATGGTCAGCCCTGAATCACGGGCCACCACCTTTTCCATCCCCGTCCCTACTAAAGGGGCCTCGGTCCTGATCAGAGGTACCGCCTGACGCTGCATGTTCGAACCCATCAAGGCCCGGTTAGCATCGTCATGCTCCAGGAAAGGAATAAGCGAGGAAGAAACACTTACCACCTGCGCCGGGATCAGATCGACCAGGGTGACCTCCTCACGACGGGCCATGACGAATTCTCCCGCCCGCCTGGCCGGGACCATCTCCGGCACGATACGTCCCTCCCGACCCACCTCTACCGTGGCCGGAGCAATGACATGATCACCTTCTTCTAAGGCACTCATATAAATGATCTCATCGGTAATCTTTCCGTCTTTTACTACCCGATACGGAGTCTCGATAAAGCCATATCGATTGACCCGGGCATAGGTAGCCAGCGAAACAATAAGCCCGATATTCGGGCCTTCTGGGGTCTCGATCGGGCAAATACGCCCATAGTGGGTATAGTGTACGTCTCGTACCTCAAAACCAGCCCGCTCACGGGTAAGCCCCCCAGGGCCTAAAGCTGAGAGCCGACGCTTGTGGGTTATCATGGAAAGCGGATTGGTCTGATCCATAAACTGAGAGAGCTGCCCCTGACCAAAGAACTCCCGAAGCGCCGAAGAGACCGGTTTAGGATTGATGAGATCGTTAGGCATCAGGGCCTCTACATC
>CAZKEG010000050.1:0-8548 GCA_964551715.1 uncultured Thermodesulfobacteriota bacterium | reverse complement strand
GCCGCAGACCAGATCGAGATGCTCTATAAGGAGCGCGGTTATTATCAGACCGTGGTCAAGCCAGAAGTAAAGCCCCTCTCTCCTACCGAAGTAAGGGTCGTCTTTCACATCAAGGAAGGAGAGAAAGTCTATATCAAAAAGATCCAATTTGAAGGAAATCGTGTCTTTTCAGACGAGAAACTCAAAAAACTCTTGGAGGTCAGCGAAAAAGGGCACTTCTCATGGCTTAAAAAGATCAAGGCCTATGTCAGCGGTGGTGGCGTGGAGCCCGGTGTTTACAGCATGGGGGCCCTTTATCGTGACCTGGGGAAAATCGTCTCTTTTTATCACAACCACGGCTACATCGACGCTCGAGTCGGTGAGCCAAAGATCAAACAGGAAGGCCGCTGGATTTATATCACCATCCCCATCGAAGAGGGTCCCCAATATAAGGTTGGGCACATAGATATTGAGCAGGATCTTTTCCTGGATAAGGAATACCTCCTAAAACAACTTGAACTCCCCAAGGAAAAGATTTTCAACCGCGAGGTCTTACGTCGAGATATAATGCACCTTACCGAGCTCTTTGCTGACAAAGGCCATGCCTACGCCAAGGTAGAACCCATCATCAAAAAGAATCCCAAGACCAGAACGGTGGACATCACCTTTAAGATTGACAAAGGGCCCTTAGTCTACGTGAACCGGATCGAGATTCAAGGCAATACGCGCACCAGGGATAAGGTCATCCGCCGTGAGTTATTGGTCGTGGAACAACGCCCCTTTAGTGCCACCCGTCTAAAAAAGAGTCAGGAACGGTTGCACCGCTTGGGATACTTTGACGACGTCAATTTCTCGACGGAAAAGGGCGTCCGTGAAGACCAAATGGATATCAAAGTCAAAGTCAAGGAGCGCCCTACCGGGACCTTCAGTATCGGTGCTGGCTATAGCTCGGTGGATAAATTGATCTTTATGGGGCAGATCTCCCAACGCAACCTCTTTGGCCGGGGCCAGACCCTTTCCTTTCAGGGAATCTTTGGGGCCCGGACCACGCGGTACTCCCTTTCTTTCACCGAACCCTACTTCCGGGACACCAAGGTCTCTTTGGGCCTTAGTCTCTACGATTGGAGCCGAGAATACGAGGACTATACCCGAGAGAGCCAGGGAGGGAGCATCCGTTTTGGCTATCTCCTGACCCCGAATACCCGCGTCTTTACGGGTTATCGTTACGATGACTCTAATCTCACTGATTATTCTTCCTATGCCTCGGCCATCATTCGCGAGTCTAAAGATATTCACATCACCAGCGCCTTAGAATTTGGTTTTACCAGGGACACGCGCAATCACTTCTTTATGCCCACCAAAGGGATGCGTACTTCTCTAGTCTTTGAGCATGCCGGAGGCTTCCTCGGAGGAGATAGTGCCTTTGAAAAAATAACCCTTACTAATAGCCTTTATTTCCCCTTTCTTTTGAAGACCACTGCCCACATCCGAGTAGGGGCTGGGTATATCACCGAGAGTGCAGGAGGCAAACTCCCGGTCTATGAAAAGTTCTATCTCGGGGGTATGGATTCGGTCCGTGGTTATCGTTACGGAGATATCAGCCCCCTTGATCCGGAGACTGGAGAGCGGATCGGCGGCACCCAGATGGCCTTTGTTCAGTTGGAAAATATCTTCCCCTTGGTCAAGAGCATGGGGCTTCACGGAGTAGTCTTTTTCGATATGGGCAACGTATGGGAAGGCAAAAGTTGTAAGCTCTCGGATATTCGAAAGAGTGTCGGCTTCGGTATCCGCTGGCTTTCACCCATGGGTCCCTTGCGCATCGAATGGGGGTACAATATTGACACCAAACCAGGGGAGGAAAAAAGCAACTGGAACTTTCGGATAGGAGGAGAATTCTGAGTCTAGTTCCCCCTTGATTTACTTGACACCTGAAATCAGTTTGCGATAGCTTCCCATGGAAGAAAAAAATTAGTTGAGGGGGGTCTATGGAAACGGCCAAGATTAGGAACTTTGTCTTTCTCTCGCAGAGCGGGGCTGGGAAGACTTCCTTGGCAGAAGCCATGCTCTATCTCGCCGGCGTAACCAAAAAATTAGGCAAGGTAGATGATGGTTCAACCATCCTTGACTTTGAAGCCGAGGAGCAGAACAGAAAGATTACCATTTCTACCGCGTGTTATCACTTTACCTGGAAGAAACACGAGATCTTTTTTTTGGACCCTCCTGGTGATGACAACTTTAACGCCGAGGCCAAGCTAGCGGCCTGGGCGGCGGATAATGCCTTGTTGGTGGTTGAGGCCACCGATCCAGTGAAGGTCCAGATGGAAAAGGTCTTTGCCTTTGTGAAGGAGTTTGGTCTGCCATGCGCTGCCTTTGTCAACAAGCTTGACCGGGAACATGCTGATTTTGAGAAGGCCATACAGGTCCTTGAAGAGAGATTAGGTATTCGTCCGGTGCCGGTGGCCTATCCTATCGGCAAAGAGGCAGACCTAAAAGGAGTGGTAGACCTTACCTCCATGAAGGCCTACACCTTTGAGGATGGTAAACCTAAGGGAACAGAAATCCCCGGTGATATTGCCGATCGAGTAGAAGAATTAAGGGCGAGCCTCATCGAATTTGCCGCAGAAAGTGACGACGAACTCCTGGAGAAATTCCTGGAAGAAGGAGAACTTACCGCCGAGGAAATCGTTCGCGGTCTTAAAAGAGGGATCTTAGAGGGGCGTTTTGTCCCGGTCTCTTGTGGCTCGGTAGCCAAGTTGATCGGGATTCAACCCCTCCTGGATCTCATTGTGAACTTCCTACCCTCTCCAGAGGAAAGAGGCCCCAGGGCAGGTAAGAGCCCGGAGGGTGAAGAGGTAGAACGCGAGCCCAAGGCCGAAGCCCCGGCATCAGCCATTGTGTTTAAAACTCTTATGGACCCTTATGCCGGGCGGCTTTCTTATTGTCGGGTGATCTCTGGGACCATTGAGAGCGAAGGTACCCTCTTTAATCCGGTAAGAGACATCAAGGAACGTTATGCCAATCTTGCTTTGCCAGAAGGGAAGAGTAACAAACCTTTGAACGCCGCTTACCCAGGAATGATCTGTGTCATCCCCAAGCTCACCGAGACCAAAACCGGTGATACTTTGTGTGACCCGGAGAATCCGGTCATTTTCCCCATGCCTGCTCTACCGCACCCGGTGCTTACCTATGCCGTCCATCCGAAGACCAGGGGAGATGAGGAAAAGATCGGGGCAGCCCTGGCCAAGATCCAAGAAGAAGACCCGAGCCTTTCCATCAGTCGCGATGAAGAGAGCCGAGAGATCTTGATCTCTGGCCTGGGGCAGATCCATATCGAGGCCACCATCGAAAAGATGGCCCGCAAATACGGGGTCAACGTCGATCTATCTCTGCCGAAGATCCCCTATCGTGAGACCATTAAAGTAGCCAAGCAAGGGGTCATTTATCGACATAAGAAACAGACCGGGGGACGGGGACAGTTTGCCGAGGTCCATTTCCATATCTTTCCCTTGGAGCGCGGGGCTGGTTTTGAATTCGTGGAGACCTTGGTTGGGATGAATGTACCCCGTAACTTCGTCCCTGCCGTGGAAAAGGGCGTCCGTCAGGCCTTGGAAAAGGGACCTTTGGCTGGTTTTCCGGTGGTGGATGTGAAGGTCCAGTTTTATGATGGTAAGAGCCATGAAGTAGATTCTTCGGACATGGCCTTTATGATTGCTGCCTCTCAATGTTTTAAAAAAGGGGTCCAGGAGTGCCAGCCTGTCCTCCTTGAACCCATTATGGAGCTTGAGATAGAGGTACCGGAAGAGTACATGGGTGATGTCATCGGGGATCTAAACGCCAGACGTGGGCGGGTCTTGGGTATGGAGGCCAAGGGCAAGATCCAGATCATCAGGGCACAGGCCCCGTTGGCTGAAATTCAGCGTTATGCCTTAGATCTCAACGCCATTACCGGTGGGCGAGGGACTTTTCGCATGAAGTTTTCGCACTACGAAGAGGTCCCACCTAAGATCGCCGAAAAGATCATCGCCGAGGCCAAACAGGCCGAGGAGGCAGAAAAGAAGTGAAAGAGCCCCGGTTTAGCGCTGGTATCTTGATTCTTTCGGACAAAGGGGCCCGCGGGGAAAGAGAAGACACCTGCGGTCCCTTCCTCAAAGAGGCCTTGCAAAAGGCAGGGTTTCAAACCGTAGCCTATCGTATCCTTCCTGATGATTATGAAGAGATCTTGGTCACCTTGATCGATTGGGTTGACCGAAAAGGACTTGATCTTATCATCACTAGTGGGGGTACAGGTCTTTCACCGCGGGATGTGACTCCTGAAGCCACTTTGGCGGCTATCGAACGGGAGGTACCTGGGATTGTAGAGGCCATACGAATTAAAGGCTTGGAATACACACCACGGGCCATGCTTTCTAGAGCGGTGGCTGGGGTACGACGTCAGAGTCTGATCATTAATTTCCCGGGTAGTTTAAAGGCGGTTCAAGAGGCCTGGGAGGTGGTTTCTCCGATCCTTGAACACGCTTTAGAAAAGATCAAAGGCAGTGAAACCAATTGCGGACGATAATAAAAGGAGGCAAGGATGAGTTTTAAGGGATTCAAAAAGATGGGGGTAGGCTTAGATGGTTCGGAATCTGGATTCCGAGCCTTGAAAGAGGTCCTTGATCTGGCCCAAAAGTTCGGAGCCGAGGTGGTAGCCCTTCATGTCTTGCCTATGCCGGTGGATATTTCCGAATTGGGAGGGGCGGTAGTCGAACTCGAAGGCCAACTTCGGACCCAGGCCGAAGCGATCCTGAGCCAGGCGGAAGACGAGGCCAAAAAGGCAGGGGTAAGTTTCAAGGCAGTGGTCCTCAGCGGCTCTCCGGCGGAAACTTTGGCTGAATACGCCAAAAAGGAGGGCCTTGACCTCTTGGCCGTGGGATATCAAGGTAGATCGAGGATCGCCGAGCTTTTTATGGGCAGCGTGACCTCAAAGCTCCTGGCCCTTTCTGAGGTTCCCCTTTTGGTAGTAAAATAAATTTAAATTTGGCTTTCAATTTAACAAAAAAAATTTAAAAACTTCTGAAGAAGGAATTATGTCTGAAAAAGAACTAAAAGGACATCATTTGCCCCCGGTCACCTTTAGTACGTTTATTCTTTCACTCAATACCTCGGCCTTGGTCCATCTAGGTCAGATTCCAGACCCGGTCACCAACGAAAAAAAGGTTGATCTGGTGCTAGCCCGGCACACCATAGACACCTTAGATATGCTGCGTGAAAAGACCAAAGGGAACTTGACCAAAGAGGAAGAGAATCTGCTCAATTCAATCCTTTACGAATTACGCATTCTTTACGTAAAAGCCAGTAGTTAAAGGAGGGATCCGTTTCCCTCGCTGTGAAAAGGAAGCGGATCCAAAGAATCACTCGGTTGGAAAAAATTAGTGACCCAAAGGAAAGAGTTCTTTGCCCCGGCCAAGATCAATTTGGTCTTACGCGTCCTCTTTCGCCGTCCCGACGGTTATCACGAACTTTTTACTATTTTTCAAAAGATCACCCTTTTTGACCGCCTAAAAATCGAATTGACTGAAACCGGCTTGAGTCTAGAAATCTCTGGACCGGTAAAGGTTCCTCATGAAGGAAATCTCTGTCTTAAGGCCGCAGAGGCCTTTTTGGCCACCGTCGGAGTTAAAAGAGGAGTAAAGATTGAGCTTTACAAGGAGATCCCGGTAGGGGCTGGGCTTGGAGGAGGAAGTAGTGATGCCGCGGCAGTCCTAAAGGCCTTAAACGAACTATGCCGATATCCACTTACTGAATCGGATCTTCTAAAACTTGCCAGATCTATTGGAGCTGATGTGCCCTTTTTTATCTCTTCACAAAGTACCGCCCTGGCCCGAGGTATTGGAGACCTCTTACAGCCCTGGCCCACGCATGAGGCCTGGTATCTCTTAGTCTTTCCGGGGTTTGAAATCTCTACCGCTTGGGCCTATCAAAATTTGAGGTTGACAACTTGGCATAAGCCCCCTAATTATGAGCCGGCCCAACCTCTTTGGAAGCAGGGGTTAGTTAACGATCTTGAAACGGTGGTCTTTAGGGCCTATCCGGTCTTAAAGACCATAAAGGATTTTTTGCTTGAGCAAGGGGCCGTGGCTGCGCTCCTTAGCGGAAGCGGGGCCACGGTGTTTGGTGTTTTTGAAGAACAAAAAAAGGCTCAAAAGGCAAAAGAAGCAATAGAAAAAAGGGGTTTTAAAGCCTTAGTGGTGACCAATTTTAGAGAAGAGGAGCAGGGCCATGTTCATCAATCATTTAAAGATCTTTGCTGGCCACTCTAATCCGGAGATGGCCAGAGAGATTTGTGAGTATTTGAGCATCCCATTGGGTCAGGCCGTGATCAAACGTTTTAGTGATAATGAGATCTTCGTAGAGATAAAAGAAAACGTACGCGGGGCAGACGTCTTCGTCATCCAATCCACCTGCCCCCCAGTCAACGATCACCTGATGGAATTGTTGATCATGGTCGATGCCTTGCGGCGGGCCTCGGCCAGAAGGATTACAGCAGTCATCCCCTATTACGGTTATGCTCGGCAAGACAGAAAGACCGCCCCTCGAACGCCGATTACCGCCAAATTGGTGGCCAACCTTATCACCGTAGCCGGGGCTCGGCGTGTGCTTTCCATGGATCTTCACGCTGGACAGATCCAGGGCTTTTTCGATATTCCGGTGGATCATCTCTTTGCCGCTCCGGTGCTTATCAACTACATTCGAGAAGAGTTCCGGGGCAAAGATATCGTTATCGTCTCGCCGGATGCCGGTGGCGTGGAACGGGCCCGAGCCTATGCCAAGCGCCTTAACGCCGGCCTGGCCATCATCGACAAAAGGCGGCTTCGGCCCAATGAAAGCGAGGTAATGAACGTCGTCGGTGACGTCAAAGGTAAGGTGGCTATCATCTTGGATGACATGATCGATACCGCTGGGACTATGTGCCAGGCAGCTCAAGCCCTGGCTGAGCGAGGAGCCAAAGAGGTCCATGGGATGGCCACGCACCCGGTCCTCTCTGGTCCGGCGATAGAGCGTATTCGTCAATCCCCGATGAAGAGTGTGGTGGTCACCAATACCATCCCTTTAAGAGAAGAGGCCCAAAAGCTAAAACGCATCAAGGTACTTTCTGTTTCCGAACTTTTGGGAGAAGCCATCAGGCGTATCCATAATGATGATTCGGTAAGTTCACTATTTATTTAGCCGTATCAAGGACGGCCAAACTCAACTTGTAAGGAGGCTTGATAGGCCATGAAACAAATTGAATTTACCGTTAGCGTTCGTCATAAAACCGGGAAAGAGATAGCACGCAAGCTTCGAGCCCAGGGACTGATCCCGGCGGTAATTTACGGCCCGGGTTCAGAATCTATTCCTTTAACAGTAAAGGCCAACGAGTTAAAAAAGATCCTTTATCGCTACCGGGGAGAACAGATTATCTTTAACCTAACCTTGGAAGATAATGGTTCTTCGATCAAAAAAATGGCCTTGGTCAAAGAGCTTCAATACCATCCGGTCACAGACGAAATCCTCCACGTTGATTTCTATGAAATCTCCATGGAACGCGAGGTAGAGGTAGAGGTACCTATCGAGCTGGTGGGTAAGGCCAAGGGAGTTGAGCTCGGTGGACACCTACAGCAATTACTACAAACTATGACCGTGGCCTGTCTCCCGAAGACCATCCCAGATAAGATCGAAATAGACGTCACTGATCTTGGCCTTGGAGACGTGCTTAAGGTCCGCGATCTCACCCCTCCGGAAGGGGTTCGTTATTTGGACAACCCTGATGAGCCTATTGTGACCATCTTGGCCCCAGAGGCCGAAGAGGTAGAGACTGAAGAAGAGGCTGCCCCTGAGGCCGAAAAATCTGAAGAAAAGGTTTGACCAGGAAGATAAACGAAAAAGAGCTTGAGTGGATGTATGTGGGCCTCGGAAATCCGGGGCCCGCTTATCAATTTACCCGCCATAATTTCGGCTTTTTACTCCTGGATTTTTGGGCCAAGGAAAAGAAAATCAGTTTTTCCCAAGGCCCTTTTAAGACTGAATGGGCCCTCTGGGATAAGGTCCTGTTGGTCAAACCCCTTACCTTCATGAATCTTTCCGGACAAGCCGTAGCCCCTTTGGCCTGCGAGTTAAGTCTTTCTCCGGAGCGAATTCTGGTCATCCACGATGACTTGGATCTACCCCTCGGAAGGTTAAAATTTGTCCCCAAAGGTGGTGCCGGGGGGCATCGGGGTGTACTTTCGATAATCGAGGCCTTGGGGACCAAAGAATTTCCCCGTCTAAAATTGGGTATAAATCGCCCACCTCGCGGGATCTCGGTGCGAGATTACGTCCTTTCTCCCTTTACTGATGAAGAGTGGCCGATAGTGGAAAAGGTGATTGCCCGTGCGGCCGAAGCCCTAGAATTGTTGTCCAAGGAACGTCTTCCTAAGACCATGTCTCTCTTTAATCAGCCCTTTTTAGAACCTTCGTCCACCTGAATTTTTTAATTTTTACCTCCTTCCAGTCGAAGACATCGTTCTCTAAGCAGTTCTCTGCTATATGACGAACTCTCTGCCCTTGGTCT
>CAZKEG010000049.1:0-8548 GCA_964551715.1 uncultured Thermodesulfobacteriota bacterium | reverse complement strand
CTCTACCCGCCCGTCGGGTAGGTTGCGAACGAATCCAGTGAGCCCCAACCGATCAGCCTCTTCTTTGGTATAGGCTCGAAAAAACACCCCTTGCACCCGACCGGAGATGAAGACATGGACACGTTTCTTACCCATACCTCCTCCCTTTCTCAGGGAAATTTAGGGCCTATTAAAAGCCCTTGTCAAGAAAAATGCTTGTCCAAAATCCTGGCAAAGGCCATATTATGTTTATTTTATGGTTAGACCATAGCTTATCACCAGGAAAGAGGGTTCAAAGATGCAAGAGTTTTGCCGTTATCAAGAACCGGTCAAACAACAGGAACTGGTCCTTTGCCTCCTTAAGGTTGAAGAGGTCGAGATCCCCCCTTTTCAGCGTGATATTTCCGAGGGGCTAAAACGCAACCTCTCTTTAGCTATCGACAAACTCGGCTTTTTACATCCGATCATTGTGTTTAAAGACCAGGACAAATACTATGTCATTGATGGGCGGCATCGCTTAGAAGCCCTTCAAGAATTGGGGTACGAAGAGATTGTGGCCCTTATCGTGCCCAAGGAATTGGCCTTGCACATCCTGGAGTTCAATACTGAGAAACCGCCGAATGTCAAAGAAAAATCGCGCCAGGCCTATCGATTATTCCAGGAATTTTTGCACCAAGAGCCAGAACGCCTGGAAGTAGACCTCTTTACCTTCTTTAAAGAACCGGCCTATCTGACCTTTGGTTTTGTCCTGGAGGAGTTTGAAACCCGTTTCCCGGCAAGTTTCTATGAATCTCTGGTGACCAAGATCGATCGTTTCCTCTCTGAACCCCTTTCCGAAGCGGCTGAAGAACGTCGCCGTCGAGCCCAAAAATTATTAGAACTCAACGAGGCAGTGAACGAGGCCTATGGTCGATTGGGTTTGACCAACGCGCTCCTCAAGGGTGAAATAGTACGCAAGGCCGTCCAACGGGCCTATGGAATGCGGGTACGCAAGATAGAAGATGAGTTCTACGAGGCCTTGGAGCGGGTTAAAGAGGCCTGTGAAGACCTGACGATGGAAGACTTTGGTGGTTAATTTGGGGTATGTACGATCCGTCTTATTGTCCAAAACTAAGGGCCATCGAAGTCGTTCCCTTCACCTATCAAGGACAACAGCGGCTCCTCCTGCGGGACCCTTTTGGTTATACCGAAGGGGCCTTCATGTTACCGGCCTCTCTGGCCCCTATCCTCTCCCTGATGGATGGTTCTAATACCATGCGTGATATTCAAGCGGCAGCCTCGCGGCTCTATGGCCGGTTGGTCATGCTTGAGGAAGTAAACCAGTTGGTGGCCTCATTGGATGAAAGTTTGTTCCTGGACAACGAGCGATTCCAGGCCTTGCGCCAAAGACTTGAGGAGGAGTTTCGTTCCTCACCGGTTCGTCTCCCTTCTCATGCGGACAAGGCCTATCCAGGTGACCCAGAAAAATTAAGGGAATTCCTAGATCAGATTTTGGCCCAAAGCGAGCACGAACGGGCGGAAAACCCTACCCGCGCTGTGATTGCCCCTCACATTGATTTGACCTGTGGGGCCAGAGGCTTTGCCGCAGCCTATCGCCGGGCCTACTTTCCTGAGGGAGCTCGGATCATTGTCTTGGGAACAGGTCATTTCTTGGAAAGCGTGCTTTCGGTGCTACCCAAGGACTTTGCTACCCCCCTTGGTTTGGCCCCCACCGATCGGGAGTTTATCGCCGCCTTGGAAGAAAGGGTGGGACCTGAGGTCCGAGGTCATGAGTGGGGCCATCGGGTTGAGCACTCCATCGAATTTCAGGTCATTTTCTTGCGTTATCTCCTTGGTGATCGGTTCCGATTGGTTCCGGTGCTCTGCGGCGGACTTGAAACGATCACCGAAAAAGACCGAACCTTGTTAGAAAATTTTATTACCGCCCTGCGGGAGCGGGTCGATGAAGAAACTTACTTCGTGGCTGGGGTAGACTTTTGTCATCTGGGTGTCCGGTACGGCGACTTAGTCCCTGCCGGAGAACGAGAAAAAGAACAGGCCCTCCGATATGATCGCAAGCTCCTAGAACGTATACTGGCCATAGATCCTCAGGGGTTCTATGAACTCATTATGAGCTGTGAAAACCGTTATCGGGTGTGTGGTTTTACACCCCTTTATGTCTTACTGCGCCTCTTAGAAGGGCGTCCTCTTCAGGGAGAGATCCTCCACCAAGAAGCCGTAGATTTTGGGCCCGGGTCGATCGTTTCCTTTGCCGCTGCCGTCCTTTATGATCAGGCTTGAGCCTTCTGTCCATGGCCGTTGATGTCCTCTTGGTAAACCCGTGGATATACGACTTTGCCGCCTATGATCTCTGGGCCAGGCCCTTGGGGCTTTTCCAAATCGGGGCCAAGTTGCGCCGCTTGGGTTATCAAGTGGCCTTACTCGATGCCTTGGATCCCTTTCACCCGGAGCTTCCCAAACCTCCGCGACGAAAAGATTTTGGCACCGGGCATTATTTCCGCCAGCCGATCCCCAAACCAATATTTTTTAGCGATGTCCCCCGGCGTTTTGCCCGTTACGGGATGCCTCCAGAGTTATTCAAACGAGAACTAAAACGCCTCGGCCCGCCAAAGGTAATCCTGGTCACCTCCCTCATGACTTATTGGTACCCTGGAGTAGTCGAGGCCGTTCGTCTCGTCAAAGAGATATACCCCGAAGTCCCGGTGCTCTTGGGAGGGGTTTACGCCACTTTGTGTTTAGAACACGCCCGGAGGGTAGTCGGCGCGGATTTAGTCTTCCCCGGCCCGGAAGATGAGTCTCTTTTTGAGGCGGTGCAAGATCTGGTCAAACCCAGCGGGGCCAAGGCCCCTCATCCCTATCCGGTCTTTGATCTTCAGACCCGTATTCCTTATGTAGTCATTGCCACGAGCTATGGCTGCCCCTTTGGTTGCCCTTATTGCGCCTCTAAACTCTTGCAGCCGAGATTTCAACAACGAAATCCAGAAGAGGTGGTCTTAGAGATCGAGTTTTGGCACAAACATTACGGAGTAATAGATTTCGCCTTTTACGACGATGCCCTATTGCTCAACTTCGATGGTCATTTGGGGCTTATCCTAGAAAAAATCCTCTCCAAGGGTCTTAAACTCCGCTTTCATACACCGAATGCCTTACACCTCCGTCTCGTCACTCCGGAGGTGGCCCGTTTGCTCTATAAGGCAGGCTTTAAGAGCCTGCGTTTTGGCCTTGAGACCGCTGATCCAAAGCGAAGGGCCAAGCTCGACCACAAGGTCTCGGTCGAAGATCTGCCCAGAGCCATGGCTTATCTACGTAAGGCTGGGTTTAGGGGCGAACAATTAGGGGTTTATCTTTTATGGGGGCTCCCTGATCAAGACTTCGAGGAAGTAAAGGCTTCGGCCCGGTATGTTGCTCATTACGGAGCTAGTCCTTATCTGGCGGAGTATTCACCTATTCCAGGGACGGAACTTTATCAAGAGGCCCTTCAAGTCGCCCGTTATCCCCTGGATGAAGACCCCCTTTTTCACAATAATTCGTGTTTTCCCTGTTTATCAAAACCGAATTGGGAGGCCATCGAGGAGACCAAGCGTTACGTAAGGGCCTTGAGGGCCAAAGTAAAGGCGAAATCTATCCCTTCAGAGATTTTCACCTAAAGCTACGGCCTTTTTGGGTATGGCGAGCCCGGTCTCTGGAAACACGTAGTCGTAGGCCTGCTCCCTTAGACTCAGCCACCAGAGTTCTTTTCCCTGAAAGGCAAATCGAGTCTTGGCCAGCAACGGAAAGAATTCCTCTTGCTTGGACCTTGGAATCATCTCTGCTAGGAGCGGTGGGATGCCTTGAAAGGCCTCTACCGCCGGGAGGGTGGGGAGGATAAATTGTCTTCTTGGGTCAGGCAATGCTTCTTTTGGACAAGCGCTAAGGCTCATTTGCTGGGCTAGGCGCAAAAAGAGCCGTGGTTTTACCTTAAAGGCCGGAAGTAAAAAGACTGCTTTAGGCGGAATGGCCAAGGTGGAAAGGGGCGGTTTGTGAAGAAAATTCACCACCGGACCTTTGACCTCTACCATAAGCCGCCAGAAGGGTAACCATACCTCTCCCTTGGTACCTAATAGGCGATGCGGTGCTCGGCGAAATCCTCTTGAACCGATCTCCCAGGTGGATTCACATTGAGGGCAGAAGAACACCTGGGCCCTGCTGCTTACGGCTAAGTCTCCTCCACAATGCGGACAGAGGGCAGGCCAAAAATCAAGGCGTAATCTTTCTATCGGTAGGACTTCCTTTGTGGCCCCCTTTTCTTCCCAAGGGGTGTAAAGCAGGCTTATCCATTCCCCCATAAAAGTCTCGTAAAAGATTGAGCGGGTCTCTAAGGCTACTCCTCTGACTATAGAACTCAATTTTTCTAGGAATCTACGTCGTCCAAAGGATGGCCGCAAAAAGATTCCCTCTTCTTGATGAACGAAACGAAGCTTTACTAGCTGGGGTCTTAAGCCCAGGGAGAGGGACTCGGCCCCTGATAAGGCACAAAGGCTGCTATCTACGTGGAAATGTTCCACTCCACGGGTAGTGACGGCAAAATATATCCCCCGAAGTCGCCAGAAAGGGACATAGACAGTGTCTTTTAAGGCCCGAGCCCCTACCACTAACACCGGTTGGGGATAAAAATGAATGACGTGTTTGACCCCGCAATAGGCGCAGGAAAAGACCCGTACCGCCTCTTCTAGTTCCACCGGCGCCCCGCATTGGGGGCATTCCGCTTGTAAGACGAACTTAGAGGCGTTCACCACACTGATTACAAAAAACCGCCTGGGGGAGGTTCATCGCCCCGCAATGAGGGCATTTCTTCTCTTGGGGTCTTTTCTCTATTTTGGCCCCACACCGGGGACAGAACTTGGCATGTGGAGGCACGTTTTTGCCACATTGAGGGCACTGCTCAAAGACCACCAACTGATGCCCGCAGAAGGGGCAAAACAAGGCCTCCTTAGGCACAGGATGCCGGCATTCAGGACATTGCGGCCCTTGAGAGGCCACCTGGGCCATTAGACTCGGGATCATCAAGCCAAGGCTTAGCCCCGCCCCTTCCCCTGCTGCCCCGGGATTTTCCGCCGCCTTTTCCATCGCGGTGGCTGCTTTAAGGGCCATCAAACGATCTAGATCGTCAAAAAGGGCCAGTTTGGAACGATCGTCGATGGCCTTTTGGACCTCCGGTGGAGGAGTAATGGCGTTAATATAGAGCTGGGTCAAGGCCAGACCAAAGTGCCTTAAATCTTCCTGGACCAAGCGATGAAGGCCGGCGGCTATCTCATCGTAATGCCCGGGGAGCTGAAAAAGGCTGGTAAGATGTTCACCCAAATAATCGTTAAGGCGAGAAACGATGACCCGGCTGATAAAATCCTGCAACTCGGAGGTCCCAAAACGGGCTACCGTACCGGTCAAGGCATTGATGAGAAGCACCGGCTGGACCACCCGAAGATTAAAGACTCCATGGGCCCGAAGTCTAACCAGGCCGAGTTCTCGATCTCTAAAAGCCACTGGTTCCCGGGTGCCCCATTTGAGGTTGGTAAAGACCTTGGTATTGACGAAATAGACCTCCGCCCTTAAGGGACTGGTCAATCCCCAAGGCAAAGAGAGGAGTTTGGTAAGGAGGGGAATGTTGGTCGTCTTTAAGGTGTGACGCCCTGGTCCAAAGGCGTGCAAAGCCTTACCCTGGTAGAAAAAGACCGCTACCTGGCTCTCGCGTACGATGAGCTGGGCCCCGTATTTTATCTCTCCGGAGCCCTCCTCCGGGATACGCCAGACGATCTCCTGCCCGGTGGGATCAAACCACTCGATGACCTCTAAAAAGACCAAATTGTTCGTCCCCATGGCCTTGCCTTTTTTCTTCCCTTATCGAGAGGAAGAGGATGGCCCTTGAGATGCTTTACAAGAAATAGAGACTCCTTTAGCGTAAAGGAGACGATCCCAAGATAGCTGAATCAAATATTCTGATTAGGAGGCGTGTATGCTTCGATTCCGAAGGGAAAGATACGTCAGGCGGTTCCTGAACCCTCTGAATAATTTCCAGGAAGAAGATCAGGAGATAGAAGTCCGGTTTGATCCCTTGCTCTCACACACCGCGGTCTTCAATCCCGTTCTGGAAGACAAGGTCAGGCTCTTTTTCGGTCAACACGACTGGACCTTGGTGGAAAGGGTGGCCGAGGCGACCAAAGAGCAGTGTTTTATGTGCCCACCTAAAGTGCGTGAGATCACGCCCCGTTATCCGGATGAACTTATCCCCGGAGGACGGCTTGTCCGCGGGAAAAGTACCCTTTTCCCCAATCTCTTCCCCATAGCCTTGCGGCATGCGGTCATCGCCGTAGGGGAGGCCCATTTTCGTCGATTAAAGGACTTTCCTCCGGGTCTTGTGGCCGAAGGCCTTGGTCTTGGCGTAGATTTTTTGAAAATTTTGGCCTCTCAGGACCAGGAGGCCTTACATGGCGTGGTTTGTGCCAACTATCTACCCCCAGCAGGGGCCAGCCTGGTCCATCCCCATTTTCAAGTAGTGGCCACCGGTGAACCCTTCCCTCAGGCCCGGAGGTTCCTTGAAGCCAGTCTTTGCTTTTATTTAGATCACGGCCGAGGCTACTGGGATATCTTGGCCCAAGAAGAGGAGAAAGGAGAGCGGTTCATCGCCCGTCTGGGCAGGGTGGTCTTTTTTACCAGCTTTGCTCCCCTGGGAACCAATGAGGTCATCGGAGTGGTCGAAGGAGTTCATTCTCTTAAGGCCCTGACCGAAGAAGACGTAAATTCTCTGGCTCAAGGGATCTCTGCTGTCCTTGCCGGCTATGAAGATCTAGGTTACGGCTCCTTCAATTTTACCCTTTATCTCCCTCCGCTTAAGGAAGAGACTCCATGGTTCAATCCCTTTATCCGACTGATCACCAGGCAGAATTTCTATGAAAACTACCGCACAGATGATTATTTCCTCCAACGCCAGTTGGCCTCGGAGCTGATCCTCACGCCCCCGGAAAAATTGGCCGAACACCTTAAAGCCTTCTTTACGGAGGCCACCAAGTGAAAAAGGCCCAGATACTCTCTCAGAGGAAACTCAAAGGCGATTATTTCTTGCTATGGCTTTCACGGGAGGGCCTTAGGAATACCCCGGCTCCCGGGCAATTTGTCATGTTAAGGGCCTGGCCTGGCCTGGATCCCTTGCTGGCCAGGCCCTTTTCCGTTCATGACCTGAGGGAAGACGGCTTTGCCATCCTGTATCAGGTCCGCGGTCGGGGGACTCGACTCTTGAGCCAATTAAAAAAAGGAAACTTAGTAGATGTTTTGGGGCCTCTAGGTCAAGGGTTCCCAGAACCAACGACCGAAGAGGTTTTCTTGGTGGCTGGTGGCATTGGAATAGCACCTTTTCTCCTGGCCGCAAGACACCTTTACCAAAGGCATAAATTAAGTCTCTTTTACGGGGCCCGAAGTTCTTCTGATTTGTTACGCCTTAAGGCCTTCAAAGAACTACGAATCCCGATCTACCTTTCTACCGAAGATGGTTCTGCCGGGGTCAAAGGCTTGGTGACCGAGATCTTGAGAAAGGCCTTAGGCCAGGCCAAGACCACTATTTGGGCCTGTGGACCGATGCCTATGCTTAAGGCCGTGGCTGAACTGGCCCAAGAGGCTGGAGTCAAGGCCTATCTTTCCCTTGAGGCCAAAATGGCCTGTGGCCTGGGGCTCTGTCTGGGATGTGTGGTCCCCAAAGGTTCTCACGGATTTTTACACGTCTGTACCGAAGGACCGGTGGTCGAGGCCGAGGTCCTATTTACTTGATTTGTTCCCGGAGATATTTGACCGCCTCTTCGGGTTTAAAGACCTTAGTCTCCCCGGTGCGGCGTTCTTTGACCTCTACCTGCCCTTCGTTCTTAAGGCGTTTGCCGACCACCAACTTAAAGGGAAGGCCGATGAGGTCGATGTCCTTAAATTTGACGCCAGGGCGTTCATCTCGGTCATCCCAGAGGACTTCAAGCCCGGCCTCGGTCAGGGCCTGATAAAGTTTTTCTGAGGTATTAAATAACTCGCTATCCTTCACCCCTAGGGTCAAGAGGGCGACGTGGAAGGGGGCAATGCTTATCGGCCAAATGATGCCGTCTTGATCATGATTTTGCTCGATGGCCGCAGCCACGGTCCGCGAGACTCCGATCCCATAGCAACCCATGATGATGGGGCGTTCTTTGCCATGTTCATCTAAGAAGGTAGCGCCTAAAGCCTCGCTGTACTTGGTGCCGAGCTTGAAGACATGCCCGACCTCAATCCCGCGGGTCAGTTCCAGGGGTTCACCGCACCGTGGGCAGAGGTCTCCCTCGGTCACGTTGCGTAAGTCATAAAAGGCCTCGATCTGAAAATCCCGCGGATAATTGGCGTTAATGTAATGGGCATCGGCCTCATTGGCCCCGACCACAAAGTTTTTAAGCCCACATACCGCATGATCGGCGATGATCTTCACCCCAGAAAGCCCTACCGGCCCGGCAAAACCTACCGGGGCCTTGGTCAGCTCTTCTACAATTTCAGCCTCGGCCATCCTGATATTTTTGGCTCCCAAGGCTCG
>CAZKEG010000048.1:0-8636 GCA_964551715.1 uncultured Thermodesulfobacteriota bacterium | reverse complement strand
TGAGCGCTTTGGTGGTGGCTCACGGCAAGAGGATTTCATAAATCGAATAGCCTCATGGTTGAAAACAGCGCTTTCTTTAAGACCAAAATACCTGGTAATTCATGCCAGTCATTGTGGCGCAGAAGAAGTTTTCTCTTTGAGTTTTCGCTACGATAAAAAGACGGTCCTTTCTGCGGTGGCCGAGCTTTTGAATGCGGCTTTGGCTCGAATAAAGATCCAAATATGGCCTCTATTCCTCTTTGAGAACCTTTGGTGGCCCGGGCTACAACTCACCGAGGACTGGGAGGTAGAATATTTTTTCTCCAGATTGGATATACCGACAAATACATTAGGGTTGGTCCTAGATACCGGCCACCTGTTAAACGCCTCTTACCTCCTCTACCCTGCACACGGGCCTGTGCCCCCAACACAGGCCCTTTCTCTTCTTGAAAAGAGACTCACCCTTTGGCCGAAGGAGTATCGAGAGCTGGTCAAAGCTGTACATCTTAATTTTTCACCAAATGCCCATCTTTTTGTCCCCGATAAAAAGGGCTATGAGGCCCTTTTAGCCGAGTCTGATCCGTTAAAACGCTATGTCCTTGCCCGTGAAAGAGTACTCCTTATGGATCCGCATCTACCTTTTGACGGAGTAGATTTGCGGAAAATTTTGGAAGACCTAGAGCCAAACTATTTAGTTCACGAATTGCGGTTCAAGGAGATTTCAGATTTAACTGTGAGCCTTCTGCAACAAAAGAAATGTATAAAAAGAGTTTAACCGGTTTAAGTATTCTGAGGCACATGAATACAAATCTGTAACTAAGTATTCCAGGGACTAAAGCTAACGACAGAGGTCAGGATAAGAAAAATGGCTTTGATTTTTTACTATACGGCTTCGGGTACTGAACTCTCTTCCCTTTCACAGGCTGTACGTGCTTTGCAAGAGGAAGGCCACCCTCTTGAGATAATTGTTCGTACCGCCGCAGATGTGTTTGATTCCCGCCAGGAAGAGCGCTTGGCGGCCCTGGCCCAGGGGGTACAGGCTCTAGTGCTCGTACCTCACGGCGGGCCCAAATCTCTCCCCGGGTTCGAGAAAGTCCTGTCCCAGGCCAAAGACGCCCAGATCATCCATGTACAACCCGTGGGCGGTAGCGACGAAGACCTGGCCCTAGTAGCTCAATTTGCCCGCCCCAAGGACCAACGCTTCGAAAGACGGGTGCTTTATCTCAAGTATGGTGGTCCGGAAAACCTTAAAAATTTCTTTCTGGATCTCTACACCGATCTTACTGGCCAAGCTCTTCAAGTCGCCTCCCCTAAGCCTCTTCCCACCGAAGGTATTTATCACCCGGAAGGCGGTGTTTTCGAGGATCTTTCTGCCTATCTAGGCTGGCTTGAATCTCGTCCGTTAACCGGTTTAAAGGGGACAGGCGAAATCCAGAATTTTGCCTGCCCTCCAAAACCGCTCGTGGGCATCTGGTTTTACCAAGGCTATTGGGTAAACGAAGACCTCGAGCCCATAAATGCCCTGGTCCGAGAAATCGAAGCCTCGGGTGGCCTTGCACTTCCGGTGTTTCACCGCCGCTTTGTAGAGCCAGGAGAAGAGGCCTTAAAGCCGGCCCAGGTGGCCGAACGCTTTTTCTGCCAGGGGAAAAAGCCCTTTATCCAGGCCTTGATCAGCCTCCAGCCCTTTTCTCAGACCCTTCTCTGGCCGGAGACCAAAGACATCTATCCAAACCTTGGTGTGCCTGTACTTCAGGGGCTCATGAGTTTTTCTCCGCGCGCGGTTTGGGAAGAAGAGGCCTTTGGCCTCTCGCCCATGGAACTTTGCATCTCCGTGGCTCAGCCGGAGTTTGACGGCTGCCTCATTACCACCCTGATAGCCACCCGGGAAGAACTTGAAGAAGACCAACTCCTGGGCACCAAAATAAGGAAGTATCGTCCCATCCCGGAGAGGGTGAGAAAGCTTGCCCGCATGGCGTTAAATTGGGCCAGACTCAAACGCATGCCCCCTTCTAAACGCCGAGTGGCCATTGTCTTTCACCATTATCCACCTCGGGCTGACCGCATGGGCTGTGCCTTCGGGCTTGATAGCTTCGAGTCCGTAGTGCGCCTCTTAAAACACCTTAAAAAAGAAGGCTATCGCGTGGATCGTCTTTACGAAAACGGTGAAGAGCTGGCCCAGGAGATGCTCTCTGTGCTCATCTCAGACCGCCGTTATTTAAGCCCGACAGAGCTGGCCAAACGTGCTGCGGCAAGCCTTGATGAAGAAACCGCCAAGAGATGGCATGCGGAGCGCCCAAAGGGGGTACGCCAAAAGATGGAGGCCGATTGGGGCCCACCTCCGGGCAAAGTCTTCGTCCACCGGGGATGCGTACTCTTTGGAGGAATATTCAATGGAAACATCTTTCTTACCCTTCAGCCCCCGCGCGGCCATCTTGAAAGGCTCGAAGAGCTCTCGCCTGCCCAGCTCAATCTTCATGACCCTGACCTTTCCCCCACGCATCATTATCTCTTCTTCTATCGTTGGCTTGCGGAAGAATTTGGAGCCCACGCAGTGGTGCACGTGGGCAAACACGGCTCCCTAGAGTGGCTTCCGGGAAAGGCCGTGGCCCTTTCGGAAAATTGCTACCCAGACCAGGCCATCCGGGAACTCCCGAATATCTATCCCTACATCGTGAACGATCCCGGAGAAGGCACGCAGGCCAAACGCCGCAGTTTTTGCGCCATCATCGATCACATGATCCCCCCGCAAATGGCTGCCGGGCGTTACGGCGAACTCGAAGAAATCGCAGAGAAGATCGCCGAGTGGCAGATATTATGTCAGGAAGACCCACCTAAGGCCAAGATTGTCCTAGAAAAGATCTGGAACTTGGTAGAAAAGGCCCGGCTTGATGACGACCTAAAGCTTACGCAGGAAAAGGCCTTTAAGGCCCCGGAAGTCTTTGTCTCTGTGGTACACGATTACCTCGAAGAAGTAGCCGAAACCCAGGTGAACGACGGCCTCCACATCCTCGGCGAACCCCCAAAGGGACCACGGTTTTATTCCACCCTTGCCTACATGGTCAAGGTACCGGTGGAGGGAAGGCCTTCCCCTCACGAGGTGCTCAAACGCCTTGAACCCGAGCTTTCTACCTTGGAGAGGGTGAACAAGGTGGAAGAGATGTTGCGCCAGGCCGTAGAAGAGGACAAACTCCCCGAAGATCGGGACCTGGCCCAAGTGGTTTCCTTTGTAAAGACCGAACTTGTTCCGCGCCTTAGAAGCGTGCGAGAAGAAATGACTCTTTGTCTGCAAGGCCTTTCTGGCGGGTTCGTACCCCCTGGACCTTCTGGAGCCCCTACGCGCGGGGCCTTTGAAGTGCTCCCCACCGGGCGCAATTTCTATTCTGTGGATCCTATGAAAATCCCCACACCTGAGGCCTGGGAGCAAGGGATGAGACAGGCCCAGGCCCTGCTGACACGCCACCTCCAGGACCACGGAAGATACCCTCGCGCCCTGGCCATGGTGATCTGGGGGTCACCAACCATGCGCACCCGGGGAGACGACGTGGCCGAAGCCTTGTATCTTCTGGGCGTACGGCCGGTGTGGCACCCGACTAACCATCGAGTAGAGGGCCTTAAAGTGATTCCACTGGAAGACCTTGGGCGTCCGCGTATCGACGTTACCTTGCGCACCAGTGGATTCTTTCGCGATGCCTTTCCGAACCTTTTGGAGCTGTTGGACCAGGCCGTAGCTCTGGTGGCCAGCCTGGATGAACCACCGGAGAAAAATTTCGTAGCAGCCCACGTGGCCGAAGAAGCCCGAAGACTCAAAGAAAAAGGGCTTTCCCAGGCCGAGGCCTTTCGCCTTGCCAGCTTACGGGTCTTTTCCGACCGTCCGGGGGCCTACGGGGCCGGGATACCAGAAGTCTTGGATGCAGGGAAATGGGAACGCCCAGAAGACCTAGGTGAGGTCTACATAAATTGGGGAGGCTATGCCTATGGCAAGGGTCTCTACGGAGAAGAGGCCCGGGATGCATTTCGCCAGGTGCTCTCCAGGGTAGAAGTGACCTTGAAAAACGAAGACTCCCGGGAGATGGATATCTTTTCGTCGGATGACTTCAACGCCTATCACGGAGGTCTCAATACCGCTGTGCTTGTGGCAAGCGGCAAAAAGCCCATCTCATACACCGGAGACTCCTCAGACCCCAAGGCCCCCAAAGTACGCACCACCGCCGAGGAAGCGCGCTTCATCTTTCGCGTGCGGGTCTTAAACCCGCGCTGGATCGAAGGCATGAAACGCCACGGCTACAAAGGGGCCGGAGACCTTTCGCGCCTGGTGGATATCTGTTTTCAGTGGGACGCCACCACCAAGGTGCTGGATGACTGGATGTACGCCAAGCTTGCCGAAACCTATGCCCTTGATCCGGAGATGCAGGAATTCTTTCGCAAACACAACCCTTATGCCTTGCTCAATATTACCGAACGTCTGCTGGAAGCGGCCAAGCGAGGGTTGTGGAAGGAACCCCGCCCGGAAATGCTTGAAAAGCTTAAGGATCTCTTCCTCAAGATGGAGGCTGAGGTGGAATGAGTCCTGAGCTTTTGGTGCTTCTCCTTACCACGCGCTGTAATCTTGCCTGCAAATATTGCTACCTAGCCTGCAGACAAGAGGGTGAAGATATGCCCTGGGAGGTCTTCCGAGCAGTTTTGGCGAGGCTTCATATCACACCGCGGGAGGTGATCCTTTCCGGTGGGGAACCCACCCTGGTACCGGATCTCCTGCGGCAGGTAGTAAAGGCCCTGCGTGAAAGGTTCCCCCGGCTGCGTCTATCGCTTCAAACTAATGGGACCTTACTTGAGCCGAAGCTTATTGAATTTTTGCAAGCTTTTAGGGTGGGGCTCGGGATAAGCCTTGATGGTCCCCCGGAGATAAACGAGGCCCTACGTGGAGGGACAGGTGCGGTAGTAAAGGGTCTACGCCTCCTGGCAGATCAGGGTCTTGCCTGTGGGGTCACGGTTACGGTCACCTGTGCCAATGCCCGTCGCTTGGGTGAAACTGTGCTCTTCCTCGGCCAATTTTCTGCAGTGGCAAGCTTTGGATTAGATGTCCTGCGTCCAGTGGGCCGAGGCCAACGTGAAGATCTCCCACCAAAGGCTGATCTGCGCGTAGGACTGATTCGTGCCCAAGAGGCCCTCTTTTGGCTCGCAGCTCACGGGCGTGCTCTTGTCTTTCGCGAGGCACAACGGCGTAAGGAAAAAGGTTCCTATTGCCCAGCACAAAGAGGTACGGCCTTGGTGATCGCCCCCAACGGAGACGCTTACCCCTGTGCGAGCCTCGTGGGACAGGAGAGATTCTTCATGGGGAACATAGGCAACGGAGAACTACTGCCCAAGAAACTGCCTGATCCATGTGGAACCTGTATTTTTCGGGAGACCTGTCCCGGGCGTTGTCCTTCTAGGGCTTTGTTGTCTCCAGAGGCCGCTTCCCTTGATTGCTTGGTACGGGAGGCTTTAGGCTTTCACAAAAGAATGTCTTCAAAGAGGTTTGAACGATATGTCTCAGGCCCTAAAATTGACGGAGCCTTATCTTGGTCTTGAGATTTACCGCGGCGAAAAGATCATCTACGGACTCTTGAATAGGCCTCATTTGGTTCTTTCTACCTGCCGGGTAAACGGTGGATTTAAAGATGATCTCCGTTACGTGGCCAACCACCAGGCCTGTGAGCCAAAGCCTTGTTCGGACAAAGGCCATGGTAAGTGTTTGGCCGTGCGGGACCCAGAGGGCTATCACCGTTTGGTATGCGAGTATCATGGGCTTGAACCAAGGAAGACAGCACTCCTTGGCACCGCCGCCAACATGACCCTAGCTGGCTTAGTGGTAGAAGAATTTATACTGCCCGGGGTAGAGGAGAGCCTGCGTGTGTTTTGTGTGGCTACCGCTGGGGTGGAGACCAATGCTGGACGCGCCGGCGACCAAGCCCAAGTCTACGAATGGGAAGGGCGGTTCCTAAAAATTCCGGCCCAGGAGGCTCAAGCCCCTGCCATCCAAAACTCCCCGGAAGGCCAGGGCACCATCAACATCATGCTCTTTGTGAACCAGGAGCTTGCCCCTTGTGCCCTGGTGCGGGCGGTGAAGATGGCCACCGAGGCCAAGACCGCGGTGCTTCAAGAGCTAAACGTACCCTCGCGCTATTCTCAGGGCCTGGCCACAGGCACAGGCACGGATCAAATCGCCGTGGCCTGCTTAAAGACTGGTCGGGTGCCGCTTCGCGGGGCTGGCAAACACGTAAAACTTGGTGAACTCTTGGCCCGTGCGGTAAAAAAGGCTGTGCGTAAGGCCCTGGCCCGCCAAAACAAGCTCACTTCCGAGACCATTCGCTACGTCCCACGTCTCCTGGAACGTTTTGGCCTGGGAGAAGAGGTCTTTTTCCACGAAATGAAAGATATTTTGTCTGAGCCGCTTTATTCCTGGCTTTACAAGAACCGCTTTGCTGTGCTCTCAGACACCCTCCTGGTAAGCCAGGTCCTGGCCTACGTGCACCTGCTGGATCAGGCCGCCTGGCAGGTGGTGCCGCAAGAAACCCTCAGCGAGGCCCTGGTGCCCCAGGCGGCGTTGGTAACCGCGGCCCTTTCCGGGAAAATGGATCAGCTCCCGGTCTATTACCGCGCCTTACAGGACCTGGTCTTTGATCCGCAAAGACTCCTCCTCCAGGCCATTGCCCTTGGGTTCAGGGAAAAGTGGAATGTGCCCTATTACGACCCCCAGGCCTAACGACTGGCGCAAAGGCCTCAAAGTTTTATTTTTAGGGGTCTTGCTCTTCCTTCAGGCCTGTGGGAACAAGGCCTTGCTGGCGCCAAGATTTCAATTTATCCCCTGGGGGCTTGTGGTCTCCGGACTTCCGCCAGAGACCCCGGTCAAGCTTTATGATGCCCAAGGACACCTGCTGCTTTCTTATCCACCTTTTGCCGGCGAAGAGGTGGCCCTGTTTTTCCATTGGTACCCGGAAAGACTTTACCGGGTGGTTCTAGATCAGAAAGCTTACATGCTCAAGGCCCCCAAGGCTCCGGTGGTCTTGAGGCTGCAGGTCTTTGCCCCTTTGGGACAAAAGCCCTATGAACTCTGGCTCCAAAAAGGGCAGAGGGATTTACCGCAAAAGCTCTTCATCCTGGCCGGGCAGGAGCCTTGCCACGAGATCGGCCTTTTGGTGGAAAACCTGGCTCTAGAGGAATTAAAGGTGCAATTTGCTGGACAAGAGGCCACGTTAAAAGGCGAATTTGCTCGCAAGCTCTTTACCCAGAGGCTTTGTTTCCAGGGGGACAGGCGTGAAAGGACCCTCGGGCTCGGATTACAAGGCCCGGTAAACCTTAAGACCCAGCTCAGGTTTGTTTTCCATCGCGTGGACTTGAAAAAGGCCGTGGAGATGCTTTCCTGGCGGCTTCCCACCGATGCCTTTGGCTTCATCGAGGGACATCGCCTGGAAGGTACCCTGGTGGCGCCAAACCCTTTTTGGCAAAAGCTGGGTTATGCCCTGGGGATCAAGGCCAAGGGTTTTAGTCGTTACGATCCCTTTGCCTACGAGGCCCTGCGTTTCAAAAACCGCCTGGACATGCCCCTTACCTTGCTTCTTAAGGCCGACTTTCTGGACCCCAAGACCCAAAAGCCCGTGCCGGGTTTTTATCCCAAACGTTTCTCCAGTCATGGCTTCAAACAGCCTTTGGCCCTGCTTGATCTGCCCCCTCATGGTGAAGGCGAGGCCGTGCTTCCTATCTTCCTCGATAAGGATATCCCTCCTGGGGAATACCAGGCGGTGGTTAAGGTTTATCCTTTTGGTAGTGCAAAGCCCATTTTGATCCTTAGGAGGCATATAGGCGTTGTTCGAGGAAAAGTTTCCCTCTCTTTGGCCCTCTTGGTGGTACTCATCGTGGGTAGCGGTTACAGCCTGTTTATTCTTTTGAGCTTAAAAAAGATAATTCAGCGTTTTCGTTTGAGAGAACTTACCCTCATTGCCCTTACCGGAGCAGTAGGTTTTGGACTCGATTTTTTAGGGGGTGTAGCTTCCAATATCCTTTATGCTTTATTTGGGCCTTTTAATATCCTGGTAGGGGGTCTTATTACTGAAGTGGCCCATTATTTGGTCCTTACGGCTGTTCTTTATCTCATTCCGCAAACTGGGGTGATTACCCTTTCCGGAATCATCACCTATCTTATGGGAGGCTTCCTCTTTGGCGGTTTTAGGATCACCGATCCCTTCTTTGTGGGGACGAGGCTCTTTGTCCTTGAGTTGGCCTTGTTACTCTTTGGCACCGTGGGTAAAGGTCGGCCATCGGTCTGGCCCTTGGTCCTGGCCTTGTCTCTAGCCGACGCCGTAAACACCGCTGTCTCTCTGCTTCTACACATGACCTTCTTTAGGCTCTTTTTCCCTGGTTGGTATATTCTTCTTTCCTTGGTGGTAAAGGGTTTTATCTATACTTTTATCGGAGCTTATCTCGGCGCTCGGGTGGGTAAGGTCCTTCTTAGGGTGGAAAGATAAAGAAGCGGGCCAAATGGCCCGCGCTTTTTCCTTATTTTTTGAGCCCTCAACGGATTTTGTTTTCTTTTTTAAAACGGTTTGCCCATCATGCCGGAGTTTAACAGTTACTGGGCAAAATTGAGGGGTACTTAAAATTAAATCCCTTGATTATCA
>CAZKEG010000047.1:0-8711 GCA_964551715.1 uncultured Thermodesulfobacteriota bacterium | reverse complement strand
AGACGTTAAGGTTCGGACCCTCAACTATGTGGGTAAGCGCGGTGTGGCCAGAGTTAAACCCGGAGAAGTGGTCGGGTCAGGCGAAGGGATCCTTTACGGAAGCCCGATTTCCGTGCTTGATCAGCGGGGGCTTACGGTCGGAGTGGAGCTTACGGTGCAATACCAACTCCGTCCTCGGATGGCTGCCGAGGTCCTTTCTGAATACGGTGAAAATTACGAAATGAAGCTTATACACCCCATCGTGCGTGACGCTGTGCGGGATGTGATAGCTCAGTATCCTGCGGAATTGCTTCCCATGAAACGCAACGAAATAGCTGAAAAGATCCGCCACATGATCCTTTCACAGGTAGAAAGAATAAGGGGTAATCCCTTACAAGTAACAGCGGTACAGTTGCGAAACATTATCTTACCTGCGCGGATCGCCCAGAAAATACAGGAAGTACAGGAAGCAAAACAGGAAGCCGAGAAAATGAAGGCCCTTGAAGAGAAGGCACAGAGGGAACAGCGCGTACGTATCATTCAGGCGGAAACAGAAAAGAAAGAAAAAATTCTTCGAGCCGAAGCAGAAAAACAGGAGCGTATCCTTCGCGCACAAGCCGAAGCCGAAGCCAGACTTTTAAGGGCCAAAGCCGAGGCCGGGGCCAACAAACGTATCGCCCAGAGTCTGACTCCGAATGTACTTCGCTGGCGTGAACTAGCCGTTCAAGAAAAGATGGCCGAGGCTATTGAGAAGAATCCCAATGTACGATTATTTTACGGTAATGTACCGGGGAATATGCACTTCTGGATGGGCGAGCAAAGCCAAAATATAAAGACTCGCTAATCATCATGTCAAAAACTCTTCTTTAAACAAAGGCGGCCTTTGGGCCGCCTTTGTTTGCTTTAATGTTTAAAGACTCGCTGGCCGGTAAAGACCATAGCCACTGGGGGATCAGCCTCGTTACAGGCCTCGATAGACTCCCAATCCCGTACCGAACCACCGGGCTGAATAATGGCCGTGATCCCTTCGCGAATGGCCACGTCTACCGCATCGCGGAAGGGAAAGAAGGCGTCAGAGACCATGACCGAACCAGGGAGCCCGGCCCTGGCAGCCTTGGTTTCTTCGTCAATCTCGATCTTTTGGGACTCTGGACGCTGGCCCTTTCGGATTTCAAGCTCAAGTTGCTTATACGGAATCCCGTAACGATCATAACAGAGCAGATCCGCATATTTGGTATAGGCCTTGAAGATGGCAATCTCCGTCACGCCTACCCGATCCTGTTCGCCAGTACCGATGGCCACGGTACAGAGGTCTTTTACAAAGAGCACTGAATTCGAGGTAACCCCTATCTCCACCGCCCAGCCGAAGATCATGTCTTCGATTTCCCAGTCGGTAGGCTCACGTTTGCAGCGATATTCCTTACCCTCTTTGACCGCTACCGCAGGCTTCAGATCTTCTTTAGAACGGACCTTATTTACTTGAGACTGCTGGACGATGATGCCGCCGTCCATCAGGCTCTTGAATTCTACGACCCTTTGCCCCCAATATTTTTCAAGTTTATCGATACGCCGGATACGGATGATACGCAGGTTTTTGCGTCTCTTAAGGATATCGACTGCGCCTTCTTCGTATTCCGGCGCCGCCACCACTTCAAAATATTGAGAGGCAATGGCCTCGGCACAGGCCTTGTCCACCGGACGGTTTAAGGCCACGGCCCCACCAAAGGCGGCGATACGATCGGCACGAAAGGCTCGGGTGAAGGCCTGCTCAATGGTCTCTCCATGGGCTACACCGCAAGGATTATTATGCTTGACGATGACGCAGGCTGGTTTTTTAGCCAAATAGCGCAAGACATTCAAGGAATTGTCCACATCGGTAAGATTAGTCTTGCTCGGATGTTTACCGAACTGAAGCATATCTTCTTCGGAAAGAGAAGAGACCAGACCTAAACCCGGCTTGATAAATTCACACTCCCCAAGGGCCAAGTTTCCGTTTACCAGCTCATAAAGCGCAGCTTCCTGATCAGGGTTCTCGCCATATCTCAGGCCCCTTTCTTCAATTACCCCTGGTTCTACTTCGATCTTCCAGGTCCGTTTGCGATAAATCAAAGTCTGATCCCCAAAAGAAATACGGATCTCCGGTGGAAAGTGATCCCCGATAACCGTACGGTACATCTTTTTGATATCTTCCACGGCCGCCCTCCTTAAACTTTTTTCTTAGGCCTACTCTATTATGCCCCAATTCTCAAATAAAATTACCCCTGATTTTCACCCCTAGAAAAAACTGCCTATCTAAAAAGACAAAGAATCCATCTCTATTTTCTTGCTGCCGAAAAAACAGACCCCAAAATATTACGATAAAGCTTAATTCTTAATTAACGAGTATAATGAGCCTGACAAAAGAAAAGCAAGGAGAACTCTATGTCCTTTGAGAGCGTCACTGAAGCCCTATTTGATTGGCAAAAGAAAAGAGAGGTTTCGGCAGTAGAGATATTTGCTTTTTTGAAAGATGGGCTCAAAATCCAGAAAAAAGACCAGAATTTAGAGACCTTTGAGCCCTTTCGTGAAGAAGGTTGAGCAATCAGGGTCATCCATCGGAGCTCCTGTGGGTTTTCCTATACCACTAATCTCACCCCGGAAGAGATTTGTGAGGCAGCAGAAAGGGCCTTAGAAACAGCCCAGGTCATGGAAAAGGACGAGGCCTTTAGCTTTCCAGAAAAAGAGAAATATCCGACCCTTGAAATTTCAAGACCTCAAGAACTATCAGTAGAAGAGAAATTCAAAATCCTAAAAAAGGTGGAAGAGGCGGCCCTAGATTATGATCACCGCGTCAAACGCCTTCAAGAAGTAAGCCTCAAACAAGGCACAACCACCATTTGGGTGGCGAATAGTCTAGGCACAAAAGCCTTGGCCACCATTCCCGCTTTTTCCCTAGTGGCGGTAGTGGTCGCTGAAGAGAATGGCCAAGCCCAAATGGGCTGGGAGTGGCAGGTTGCTCTCTCTCACATCCAGATAGAACCTCGAGCCATAGGTCAAGAAGCAGCCAAACGGGCCGTTTCCCGGCTAAAGGCCGAGATGATCTCTTCAAGAAAGATATCCATTCTCCTTCCGCCTCATATTGCCGTTGATTTTCTTGACCTGGTCTCTGAGGCCCTTTCCGGAGACCAGGTAGTCAAAGGAAAATCCTTTCTGGCCGGCAAATTGGGGAAAAGGGTCTTTTCTGAGTTGATGACCATCCTTGACGATGGCCTCCTACCAGAGGGCCTTGAAAGCCGGCCCTTTGATGACGAAGGCCACCCTCAGGAGACAAAGACCTTGATACATGAAGGGGTATTAGAGCACTTTCTCTTTGACACCTATTGGGGACGAAAGGCTGGAGCGGGTTCTACTGGAAATGCCAGACGAGGAAGTTTTAAGAGCCCTCCTGGAGTGGGGTTGACCAATTTCTTTATCAAGCCCGGAAATTATTCTCGTGAAGACCTCCTCTCCCAGGCAAGTCCGGTCTTTGAAGTTTTAGAAGTGCTTGGGATGCACACCGCTGATCCGGTCTCTGGAGATTTTTCGGTTGGGGTCTCGGGTCTGCTTCATAAAGGAGGAGAGGTCAAACCAGTAACCGGCATGGCCCTTTCGGGAAATATCTTTGAACTCTTCAAGCGCGTTGAGGCCCTAGGCAATGATCTGCGTTTCTATGGAAGCATAGGCTCTCCCTCTATCCTCATCGGGGAGATGGATCTCAGTGGGGCATAGGTTCCAGAGACATACCGAGGATGACCAGGTCAGCCAGCTCACATTTCTTGGTAAGCGGCCACTGAAGCCTCAAAAGGCCCTCTACTAATTCTGGGGCGTTTAGTCGCTCGAGGAGACGCTGACGTTGGACCCCCTCTGGGATATAGACCACCATAACCAAATCACAATATTTCTCCCAGCCTATTTCAAAAAGGAGAGGGACCTCAGCCACAAGCAATGGGACTTTTTCGTTTTCTTTAAAAAACTCAAAGAGCCTGGCCTTGACCTCGGGATGAATAATGGCCTCCAAGGTCTCTTTGGCTCTTTGATTGACAATGATTAGCCTGAGTATCGCCTGACGATCAAGCTCACCGTTGGGCAAGAAATACTTTGAACCAAAGGCCTCTCTTATTTTTTGCCATATCTTTTGCCCGGGGGTGGTGAGTTCACGGACCGCCTCATCGGCAGAAAAGACAGGGATTCTTTTTTGAGCAAACTTCTCAAGGACTGTGCTTTTCCCCGAGGCCGGCCCTCCGGTAATCGCCATCTTAAAGGCCATGGTGTTTTAAGTAGCACAAAAGAAAACAGACGAAAATCAAAAATGCCGGATAAGGTTGCTCAAAGGGATAAAGCGTGCTAAATGGGCATAAAAATAAAATTTCTTCGGCCCAATAAAGTGAACGAAGAAGGTCGATCTTGTTGCGAATTTATCGTTCGGACAACGGTGTTTTGGCTCTTGCGCCGCAAATAGAACGGCATTGCTGGATCTGTCTAACCTCACCCACTGAAGAAGAACTCCAATATATTCAAGAAAAATTAAGGATATTTCCTGACTTCCTCCGCTACCCCCTTGATGAAGAAGAGATTCCGCGTATCGAGCTCGAAGAAGATCAACTGCTCATCATCCTTCGGGCTCCCGACCCGCGCACAGAAGAGGGTTTCATTCGCTATGAGACCATCCCCATCGGGATCATCCTTACGGAGGAAGCCATCGTCACCATCTGTCTCAAGGAAAATCCACTTTTTGAAGAATTTTTGCTAGCCGCCAATCGGATCAAAGATTTCACCCTGAAAAACCCGGTTATTTTCCTCTTCCATCTCTTTTACTGCATTGCCAGTATGTATCTACGCTTTCTCCGCCTCATCGATAAGCTGATCACCGAGTACGAACGCCAACTCTATCGCTCGCTGCGCAATAAAGAACTTTTAAAGCTCCTCAACATCGAAAAAAGCTTGGTCTATTTTAACACCGCCCTTAGGGCCAACGACATCGTGCTTACTAGGTTACAATCAGGTAGGTTTCTGCGGCTCACCGAAGATGATTTAGAAAAACTCGAAGACGTCCAGATTGAAAATCGACAGGCCATCGAGATGGCCAAGATCTTTAGCGACATCTTGAGCGGCACCATGGATGCTTACGCTTCGGTCATCTCCAATAACCTCAATGTGGTTATGAAATTCCTTACCGCGGTGACCATCGTCCTTACCCTACCCAATCTGGTGGCCAGCATCTATGGCATGAATATTCCCTTGCCGTTACAAAATTCACCCTATGCCTTTGCCATTTTAATGGGTTTTTCCTTCGTCCTCTCGGCCTTGGTGGTCATCCTCTTTGTCAAGAAGCGTCTCTTCTGACTTGCGGGAAAGGAAGAATCCTTTTACTCTCGCCGATATGACCCATCTTCAAGCCTTAGCTTTGGGAGTATTACAAGGAGTGACCGAGTTCTTGCCCATCTCAAGCTCTGGGCATCTGGTCTTGGCCGAATATTTCTTAGGGGTCAAGGGCGGAGGGTTGGTCTTCGATGTCTTTCTCCATTTAGGAACCCTCTTGGCCGTACTTCTTTATTTTTGGCAGGATTGGTGGCACATCTTTTCGGGCTCCCTTAAAAAGGACCCCTTAGCCCAGCGACTCCTTCTCTTTCTCATTGTGGGGACCATTCCCGGGGCCTTGGCCGGGGTGATCCTTGAAAAAGACATTGAAACCATCTTCCGTGACCCGATACGGGTGGCTACCATGCTGGCCCTGATGTCCCTCCCTTTGCTCTTGGCCGAACTTTTGGCCAAACACACCAAGACCATCCGGGATCTGTGCCTCCCTCATGCCCTTTTTGTTGGCCTGGCTCAGGCCTTGGCGGTTATACCTGGGACTTCCCGCAGCGGGATAACGATGTCTGCCGGGCTTTTCACCGGACTTACTAGACAAGAGGCTGCCCGTTTCTCTTTTCTCCTCTCTGCCCCAATCATTGCCGGAGCCGGACTCTTTGAAGGTCTAAAGATCTTACGGGCTGGAGTCCCTTTGGACACAGTCTACCTGGCTGGTTTTTTGGCCTCTTTGGTCTCCGGACTCCTTGTCATCGCCTGGCTTTTGCGTTTTCTTAAAAAACACACCTTTTATCCCTTTATTGGTTATCGAATCCTTCTGGCGGCCTTAATTTATGCGTTGGTTAAGTTTTAGCCTAGTCATCTTCCTCTGTTGGGCCTCTTCTCTCAAGGCCCTTTCCTGGGACAAGACTTTTGCTTCAGCCTCACGCCGAATAGTGACTATCATCGCCCAACAAGTAAAAGCCGATTATCTCTGGGGACAAGACCTCCCTCAAGGGGTAGGAACTGGGTTTGTCGTCGATCAATCTGGTTACGTCCTGGCCCCGGCCTTACTCGTCCGAAAGGCAAAGTGGATCGAGGCCGTGTTACCCGATGGCAGCCATTGTGGAGCCACCTTGATTGGTATCGACTATTTCAGCGAGGTAGCCCTTTTAAAACTCAAGACCTCAGCCAAATTAAGGCCTTTGCCCTTTAGCCATCAAAGACCTTTGGTGGGAGAAGAGGTAGCCCTTATTTCCCGACCACGTTGCAGACTTGCCGTGGCTATGGGGTGTATAGAGGAATGGCCCACGGCTATCCGTCATCAGGGCTTCCTGGTCCCGGATATGATCGCAGCAAATCTCTCTCTGGCTCGCACAGGTCAAGGCCCGGTGATCAACCTCCGTGGTGAAGTGATAGGTCTGGCCATTGATCTGCCTAATTTCCGGTACAACCGAGGTCTATATCTGGTGCCGGCTGACCGCCTGAAACGGGCCTATCAAATGCTAAAAGAAAACCAAGAAGCCGTTTGGCCTTGGTTAGGCGTAAGGGTTCAGGCCATCACTCCTCCTCTGGCCAAGGCCCTTAGGCTCCCGGTAAGCCAAGGGGCTATGGTCGTTGAGGTCTACCGGGGGAGTCCGGCGGCCAAGGTTGGGTTCCATGGCGGACGGCGTCTCCTCTCCGTAGGCAACCTGATCTATCAAGTAGGAGGGGAGATCATCACTTCCATCGACGGTCAGGTGGTTAGATCCGAATACGATCTCTCAAGGATCATCTTAAACAAAGAAGCCGGTGACGAAATCCAAATCATTTATTACCGTGGTAAAAGAAGAGGTAGTGTCAAATTACACTTGGGTAGGAGGATGTTTATTCAGCCATGAAGATAGAAATTCCCCCTCTGGTCAAACCCATCTACGACAGACTTTCTTCCCGTTTCAATTTAGAGATTGTCCCTTTAAGCATCCGCGGAAAAACGATCAAAATTTTGAAGCCTAGTGATATAGAGGCCCTTTTACCCGAGGAAGGCCCCCTTAAAAAGATCGAGAATTTCCCCTTTTGGGTAAAAATCTGGGAGGCCTCCATTGTTTTAGCGGATTTCATCGCCGGGGTAAAACCAGATGGCCGTGTGTTGGAGTTAAGGGCAGGCCTCGGGATAGCCGGGTTAGCAGCAGCGGCCTTTGGACATGAGGTGGTGATCACCGAGTCCGAGGAAGATTGTCTTAATTTTGTCCGTCTCTCCGCAGCGCTTAATGACCTTTCTACGGTAAAGGTGGAGAAACTCAATTGGCGAGAGCTGCCGGACCTGGGAAAGTTTGAGATCATTATCGGGGCGGAGATCGTGTTTAGTGGGCGTTATTTTGAATCTCTCTTCAAGGCCTTTCGACAATATTTGGCCCCGGGAGGAGTTATCTATTTGGCTCACAATAAAGAACGCATGCGCACCTTGGCCCCGTTTCTCTATCTAGCGGAAAAAGAATACGAAGAAGCGGTAAGCCAGCGAAATCTGCGGGCAGAAGACGAAGTTCACGAAATCATCATCTCGCGCTTGATCCCGAAGACCAAAGACTGGGAAGGCCAAAGCAATGCCTAAACCGCTGTCCAGGCCTGCAATTGGGCCTTTCGGTCAGTGGCACGCATAAGGCTTTCACCGATAAGGGCGGCTGAGATACCGGCCTCCTTTAGCCTTCTCAGATCCTCGATACCCTTAATCCCGCTTTCTGCTACCAAAGGTATATCTTCTGGGACTAGTCTCCGAAGACGAATACAGACCCCGAGATCCACCTCAAAAGTCTTGAGATTGCGGTTGTTGACCCCGATGATCTCTGCCCCAGCAGAAAGGGCTGTGTCTAACTCGATTTCATCATGCACCTCCACCAGGGCCTCAAGCCCTAGTTCCTTGGCCGCGGTAATTAAATCTCTTAAGCGAGGAGGCTCCAAAGCGGCCACGATGAGGAGGACGACGTCAGCTCCAAAGGCCCGGGCCTCCTCAAGCTGGACCTCATCAATGATAAAATCCTTGCGCAGGAGGGGAAGACTCACCGCCTGGCGTATGGCCGCCAAATACTCAAGGTGCCCCATGAAAAACTCTTCATCAGTAAGGCAAGAGATGGCGCTGGCCCCACCGGCCTCATATTCTTGGGCAATGCTTACCGGATCAAACTCTTGGGCAATGAGGCCCTTGGAAGGCGAGGCCCTTTTTACCTCGGCTATGACGTGAAAACCCGGAGAAAGGAGTCTTTCCTTAAGGGAAAGGAAAGTTCTTTCCCAAAAGGGCCTAAAGAAGAGCCCGCGTCTCTTGCGTCGGGCCACCTCTTCTTTCTTGTGGTCGATTATCTTGGCCAGGATATCGCTCACCCCAAGCCTCCAGTGATTTATCTAGCACAAGGACAGGCCAGGCGGTAGTCACAAAAACGGCATTTACCGCT
>CAZKEG010000046.1:0-8715 GCA_964551715.1 uncultured Thermodesulfobacteriota bacterium | reverse complement strand
TCAGTAAAAAGAGGATCTTTTCACTTTCCGCGGTATAAAGCCCTCGTAAACTAACGATAGGAATCCCTTCACCAGCAAGCCCTACTTCCAAACCAGGGATAAGCACCAGGGCATCTAATAAAGTCCGTGCCCCCATATTCTTCATTTCTTCTTGGGTGATGACACTCACGGTTGAAGGAGCTTCAAACTTGCGTTGAGGATGGCCGGTGGCTATTTCCGCTGCCTCCAAAAGGAGAAGTTCGGTGTCTTCCTTTGGAGAAAAGGCCCGAGAGTTATCCAAAATAAACCAAAACAAACAAAAAAAGATACTACTTAGACAAAACAACTTTGATTTCAAAATACCATCCCCTTGAGCTGACTTAAACAAAAACCCTTTTGCTTTTTATCTAGGGATAATTGAAAGGTCAAGTTCTTCCTTAGGAAGGAAGGCTTCTAGGTAGGTATCTTTACTATAAAAAATTAACAAGTTATTCTTCTTTTTTCAGACAATCTTTACAAATACCACGGATTTCTAAATAATAATTTTGGGTTTTCCCCCAAGAATTTATAGATTCAGGCGGAGAAAGATTGTCTAGTTCAGGCCATTCAAAATCGATTATTTTGTAACATTTTAGACATACTAAATGATAATGCTTTTTGTTATTAGGATCAAATCTGGCCCTATCATCTGGGCCATGAATTTTACGTATTAATCCTAACTGCTCAAAAGTAGAAAGAGTTCGATAGACTGTATCTAAAGAAATAGTGGGAACTTTCTCCTTTACTCTCTCATATACTTCTTCAGCGGAGGGATGATTATCAGAACTTAAAAGCACTCTAAAAATTTCCAAACGTTGATAAGTAAGCTTAATACCGAATCTTTGACATAGTTGGCGAAATCTATTCAATATTTGAAGATCAGACTTAGAATCTTGCACTGGGTTCTCCCTCCTTTTTCACGTAATACAGAATAGTTAACGACCAAGAAGCTCAAAGACTTGAGTAGTTATTAAAAACATTTCGGCTGTAAACGGGAGGAAATAAAATTTCAGGAAAGGTCTTAAAGAAGAGAAAGGGCGGCTTTAAGCCGCCCCTTCTTTAGCGCAAGCTGATGGCTACATAACGCTTGAAGTCTCGGTCTCTCACCAAAAACAAGACTCTACCGGTACGACGACTCTCCGCAAGGGCCTTCATGAATTCCCTCATATTAGAAATCTTTTTGCGGTTAACCTCTTCGATTAACATTCCCGGCCGCAGACCAGCCATAGCCGCCGGGCTATTCGGGGCCACACCGGTGATAATTACTCCTTCGTTCAAACCGTAACCAAACTGATCGGCCAATCGAGGCGTCAAGGGTTCAACGATGAGCCCCAGACGTTTCAGAAATTCGTCCTGCCCCATCAAGGCCCCAAACTCCGAAGGCTGATTACCTATGGTTACCGTAAGCTCTTTGCGACGCCCATTTCGCACGATAACAATTTTTACTTTGGTCCCAGGCTGGGTAAGGGCCACCATGGTGCGTAACTCGGCTACGTTCTTCACCCGTTTGCCATTGTAAGCGATGATTACGTCTCCAGGTTTGAGACCGGCCTTGGCTGCCGGGGAATTTTCAGCTACTTCGGTGATCAAGGCCCCTTCTGGCCTCTCAAGCCCAAAGGAATGGGCCAGGTCTTCGTTTAATTCTTGAATGACTACGCCCAGCCACCCGCGGGTGACTTTCCCAGTGGTGATCAATTGTTTCATGATGATCTTGATCATATTGATGGGGATGGCAAAACCTATCCCCATATAGCCTCCGGAACGGGTAAAGATGGCCGTGTTCATGCCGATGGCTTCCCCTTGAAGGTTGACCAAAGGCCCACCTGAATTTCCGGGGTTGATAGCCGCATCGGTCTGAATAAAGTCTTCATAATCGGTTATACCGACTCCGGATCGTCCCTTGGCGCTGATCACCCCAACGGTAACCGTTTGCGTAAGCCCAAAGGGATTGCCAATGGCCAAGACCCATTCACCCACTTCGATCTTATCCGAGTCACCTAACGGTAAAACGGGTAAATCCTTAGCGTTGATCTTCAAGACCGCCACGTCAGAGGAAGGATCTGTCCCTACTATCTTGGCCTTAAATTCCCGCCCATCGGCCAACTTAACGATAATCTTGTCGGCATCGGCGACGACGTGATTGTTGGTAAGGATATAGCCATCTTTGCTCACGATAAATCCAGAGCCTGCCCCCATTTGTTTGAACTTTCTGGGGAATCGATGCTGGAAAAAGCGTTCAAAGAAATCCGGCCCGAAAAAGTCAAAGGGATTTCCAAAAGGAAAGGGGAATTCTTCCGGGCCTTTGCGGACCACCGTCTTTTCCACCTCTACAAAGACCACCGCCGGCTCGGCCTTTTGGGCCACAATGGCAAAGGCCCTTGAAAGACGAATGGCTTCTTCAATGGCTGCTTTATCCTCTGCACTCTGGGTAGGCTCTTCGACCTTTTTGACCTTTAAGATCTCGTGTAAAAAGGATTTTTTGGCCGAGACTTCTGGCCCGGAGATATTTAAAAAGAAGACCAAAAAGATGACTAAAGAGATCACGCGTCTCATAAAAACCTCCTTATTCTTTGACCATGGCTTCAGTTTCCTCTTCGATCTCCCTAGGTTTAGCCCCTAAGGCCCGCCAACGCTCTGTAATGTAGCGCTGGACCTCTTTGATGTCACGTTCCACTTCCTCTTCGCTTCGTCCTTGAAGCTTAGCAATCTCCATGATCGAACAACCATCAAGGACATGCCAAACAAAGGCCTGCCGTTTTTCTTCCGGCAGCCGAGAAAGCTCCCTCATAATAAGATTGCTGAGTTCCTCAGCGGAAAGGGCCTCTTCTGGCTCAACTACTTCTCCCGCAGGGAGGACATCTTCCCATTTGAGTATTTCCACTTCATAAAAGGGACTCTCTGTATCTTCCTTGAGTTTATAGCGAATATCATCCAAAGGCAGTGTATCCTCTACCGGGACAGCCTCATGCCCTTCCTCGCGGAGCTTTTTGGTCTCCCGATGGATAATCTCCATGATCTTGCGATGTAAGGCAAAGGTGAGGTCCCCCATGGCTACGATTTCATCGTAATGTTCATAGGCCCAGAGTACCGCCTCGTCGACAACGTCACCAGGATCCAAATATCCAGGAGGTAGATCTCCGGTAAGTTGAAAAAAGAGGACCTCACGCCGGGCAATACGATAAAGATCTCGCAAAAGCGGGCGCAGGCGATCCATGAAGCGTTCTTTGAGATCGGCCTGACGATCCGCAGCAAGATCTGGCAGGGCCTTAGCCACTTCTTGGACATAATGTTGTTTACGTTTATAGATGTGTTCCCCTCTCAATTCAGAGAGATATTTAGCCAGTTCACGTTCCAGACGCTCACGCGCTATTTTAAAGGCCGTCTTAAGCCTTCTATGTTCTCCCCGCGCCGCCAAGGTTATCCTCGGAAGGGAAAGATTGAGTTGGACAAAAAAGTGTTTTTTCTTTTCAAAGCCTTCGACGACAATGCGCAACATCTTGAGGTCGTCGTCAAAATTTTTGGTCAAGCGGTCAAAACGTTGGACCAAGCGCTCAATATGGGCTTCGGCCACCTTTCTGTCCGCCGGGCTTATATCTCGAAAGATCACCTGATGTTTGAGCATGGCTTCACCTCCTTGGTTATTACGATCTCCCTGGAGGCGCGTTTTGATATGCTTGTTTTAAGGTCCCGAGGAGACCGTAAGGGCGGGTCTTTGGCCTGTCAAGACGAGTTGTGACAATCCCTCATAGGCGAATTCAGTCAGGTAGGACAAATTGAGAACGTCTTCTTTATTGTAAAGGATGAGCCTTTCTAGGGCCTTATTATTACCCCGTCGATATTTCTGCCAAAGCCTTACGGCTTCGTAGCCATCAAGCCCTTCGACCTCTTCTGGACGAGAAAGACCCAAACGCTTTTCGATACGCTTAAGCCCACCCCGCAGACCTAAACGCCTTAAGAGATAACAAAGATCAAGGTGTACTGGTGGTTCAGGCAACCAGGGATATTTGGCTCGAAGAAAGGGTAAGTCAAAAAAACTACCGCCAAAGGTAATCAAAATATAGGCAGAGGCGATGATGGGCAAGGCTTCTTCCAGATTTTCTCCGGCGACAAAAGGACGATAAAAGGTGCCATCGGAAATACCAATAAGGGTTATTTCTCCTTGCTCTCGATGGAGTCCGTTGGTCTCGATATCCAAAAAGAGGACCCGAGAACGATAGGCCCTGAAAAGACGCCAGTGATGCGTGCGCGGGATGAGACGGGAAAGGAAGACAAGATCGTCGTGAAAGGCCATGGTAAGGCGAAGGCTTTCCTTTAAATGAGAAAGCCTTCGCCGGGAAAAGCCAGGTAGTCTTTCCGCCGCCAGGAAATCCCACCAATCTTCTACACCCACTCGCCAAAGATGGCGTTCTTCCCTTTCACTTATTCCGGGAAGATGCAAAAAAGTCCGATAAATCATGAATTAAAGCACTCTCTCTAGATAAATCTTGATCGGGTGTTTCTTTTCCAGCTCTTTTAAAGCCGCCGCCAGAGCCTCTTCCTGCCTTTTTTGTAATAGTTCTTCTTTGATCTGATCTTTGACTTCTTGAAAACTCTTCTGCCTAGCCGGCCTCTTTTCTTCGACCTTAATGATATGGTAGCCAAAGGAGGTCCTTATCGGCTTGCTAACCTCCCCAGGTTTCAGGGCAAAGGCCGCCTTTTCAAATTCTTCGATCATTTGCCCCCGGGTAAAAAAGCCTAGATCTCCGCCACGGTCTTTGGTCCCGATATCCGCCGAATACTTGCGAGCCAGAGAAGCAAAATCTTCACCTTTAAGGGCCCGCTCCCGGATCTTCTCGGCCTTCTTAAGGGCCGCTGCTTCTTGTTCCTTGGTCGCCTTTTGAGGGACTTCGATCAATATATGACGGGCGTGAATCGCTTCCGGCTCGACATAGTCCTTTTTGTGTGTCTGGTAAAAATCTTGAATTTCTTTTTCACTACTAGTCTTCACTTGAGGTAAAACCTTTCGAGCCAGATACTCCTGGGCCAAGATCTTATCTACTACTTGTTGAATACGAATCTTGACCGCTGGGTCTTTATCTAACCCCTCTTCCCGCGCAGCCAAAGAAAGAAGGGTTATTTCTGACCAACGCCGCAGGAGATTTTCTTTGAGTTTGGGTTGACGAAGGAGGAGCAACTTGATTTGAGGCGGGGCCTGGGCAATCATCTCTTCAAATTCTTTCTTGGTCAAGTGGTAAGGTCCTACTTCGGCGACTATTTCTTCCTTAGGCCCAGTGGCCCATATTGTCCCAACCAAAAGAAACATCATCAGAAAAACGACTAAAAATCTTTTCATTTCTACCTCCTGCATGAATTTATTTAGGGCAGCTTACCCCTTAAAGCCAGGCAACCCAAGGGGAAAATTAAGGACGAATGAGACTTCGGGCCGGAAAATATCCTGGGCCAGCGGTGGTGTTGGGCAGGATCAAGGAGTCCGGTCCAAGGAGGGTCCCTGGATTGGTAACCGAATTACATCCGGTCTGGACCCGATCGCCCAAAATGGCCCCGAGTTTCCTGAGCCCAGTATCTATTACTTCTTGCCCCAAGCGTAGACGAATGGAGCTTCTTCGCAATTTCAGATTGGCCAGTTTGGTCCCTGCCCCGAGATTTACCTCGCGCCCGAGGATACTATCTCCTAGGTAGGCAAAGTGCCCAGCCTTAGCCCCATCAAGCATAATGCTCCCTTTTATCTCCGTGGTGTGCCCCACCACACAGGCCTGCCCCACAAAACAATTCCCGCGAATATAAGCCCCTTGGCGTACCTCACTCTGATCACCAATGATGCTTGGCCCCTTGATCAGGGCCCCAGGTTCTACCAAGACCCCACGGCCTATCTCAATCTCAGCATCCATCAAGACCGCCCCGGCACAGATTACACTGGCCCCGGAAAGCTCTCGATCCTTATACCAGACCTTAAGTTTCCCCTTGGTGGCGTCTCCAAAGGTTATGGTCGTTTCTTTTTGGGGAATGATTTCTCCTTCGTAAAGGATCACTCCTTCTTCCAAGGGTTGCGCTAGAGGAAAATGAGCCACGTTAGGTGAAATGATGGAATGTAAGATCTCCTTGAGACGCCTTATGGATTCCCATACCGGTTTGTCTAGGTCAAAAAGGTCTTCTAAACGCCCCAATTCTCCAGAAGGAAAAAAATCATGGGGATATACCATAATTAACTCCCTTTGGCCTTTATCACTTCGGTCAAGGGTGGACCGATCTCCACCAGGCCCAGTTCAGAAATTTCCATTAGGTGGATACTGGTATCATGTCCACACATGCGACAGCCGTCGATCCGAAAAAGGCGCACGATCTCTCCCACTTCCGCCTTATAAGTCTGCGCCGCCCGGGCTGAAAGGATGAGTTCTTTAGAAAGGACCATGGAACAATCTACGATATGGCCTACCGCATATCCCCCGGCAGCTTCGGCAGAAAGCTCTTCATGCGAGCTACGTTTCTGGGAGATAAAAAGGGCCGTTTGATACCACTTCTTGCAAAAAGTATAAAGGGCCCTGACGATACTCCTAGCAAGCATTTCCCTGGCCTCGTAAAGCCCAGTTACCGAATCAATTACCGTGCGATGAACCTTGTAGGTTCGATAGATGTGGGCCAGGGTGTCGAGCAAGGTGGGCATATCCTCTCTTAGGCATGTGTAACTTGCGGCATCAAGCAAGATGAGCCGGTCTTCTATCTCGTTGAAATCTATGCCCATGGCCTTGGCCCGCTGCTCCAGGCCTACGGAGACATAAGGGGCCGGGGTTTCCACCGTGACCAAACAGACTGGTTCCCCTAAAGAGGCCTGTTTCACCGCAAATTGTTCGGCCATTAAGCTCTTTCCGGTATCCGGCATACCGGTAAGGTTCACCACACACCCTAAAGGAAGGCCGCCTAAGGGTTTACGAACTGGCTTTTTACCCTTCCAGTCGATCACAAAGAACAAATCATCAAGCCCTTTGACCCCGGTGGGGATTCCCTTAAGATCCGGGGCCTTTTCCTTGGCCTCAGAAACAGTGTAAATGGCATCGTAAATAATGTGTCGTTCTTTTTCTTCCATCTCTTAAACCTCTAAAGTTTCTCCATCCGGGAGAGTATAGTCTTCGGGAAAATTCCTAAGCTCTGCGTTGGGATAGACCACACAGTTACAACCAATCTTGGCCCCCGCCGGAATTACGGCTTCCTTTCCGATGACGGAAATCCCGGTGTAAAGGTGTTTGGGAAAACGTTTATTGATCACGCTCGCATCACCCTGACCGATGATCGCTCCTTCCCCGACGAAAACTCTCTTATCCAAGATAACCCGTTCGAGGTAGGCATTACGAGAAATGATGCATTCGTGCATAATGATCGAATCAATCACCTTGGCCCCTTTTTCCACCTTGACCCCAGGAGAAAGGACCGAGCGTCGTACCTCGCCGGCTATCTCACACCCGGGGGAGATGACGCTGTTTTCCACTCGCCCGGAACAGTGAACCTTGGTTGGAGGCCAGTCAAAGACCTGACCATGAGAAAAGACATTAGTCATGATCCCCCAGGTTTCGGGATCAAGGCCTGAGTCTGGGCGAAGGAGATCCATATTTGCCTGAAAGTAGGCCTCTAAGGTACCTACATCGCGCCAGTAACCCCGAAAGGGGTAGGCATAGACCCGGGCTTCCTTTAGAGCATGAGGAAGGATATGCATACCGAAGTCTTCTTCCCGCACGGCATGCAACACGTCTATCAAATAACTAGTATCAAAGACATAGACCCCCATGGAGGCCAGATTAGAACGGGCCTTAGTCGGTTTTTCCTCCCAGTCGATGATGCGGCCTTCTTCATCGGTAATGGCGATCCCGAAATGATGGGTTTGCTCCCAGGGGACAGGCATCATGGCCACGGTGAGCTGGGCCTTTTTTTCGCGGTGAAACTTCACTAATAGGCGGTAATCCATGTGATAAACGTGATCTCCAGAAAGGATGATCACCTCTCGAGAAGGACGTTGCTTGATGAAATCCAGATTTTGCCTCACGGCATCAGCCGTGCCTTTGTACCAATCCCAATCTTTTTCCCCGGTCTTAGGGGGAAGGATGCGCACTTCTCTGGTACGTCCAGATAGATCCCAGGCCGAACCATCCCCGATATGGTCCATCAAAGAGAGAGGTTTATATTGAGTAAGGACTGCTACGCAAGAAAGATCAGAATTAGCGGCATTGGAGAGGGTAAAATCAATGATACGATATATGCCCCCAAAGGGGACTGCCGGTTTGGCCCGTTTACGGACCAATATATTCAGACGGCTTCCCACTCCACCGGCCAAAAGGACAGCTAGAACATCTTGCATAAAAACCCCCTAAAAGTTTCCCATCATTCATGTAAGAAGTCAATTTCCGCCGGGTTAAACCTAAATTGACAAACACTCGTCCTGTGAGTCCCGCCCCGGGAAAATAATATTCACCTGATGAAAATTCTTTGATCTTATTCGGCCTCAAGTTCTTCTTCGGAAAGGGATTTCAGACCTTGATATAGATAGTGAAGCCCAGAAAAGATGGTGAGCCCGGCGGTGAGGTAGATGACGACCGCAACTATATCCTGGGGCAGCCCGCTTAAAACGCATATCACCGTAATGATCTGAGAAGCGGTGGTCATCTTGCTAGGGATAGAAGGTTTTACCTCGAGTCGTTTTTTAAAAAAGGT
>CAZKEG010000045.1:0-8816 GCA_964551715.1 uncultured Thermodesulfobacteriota bacterium | reverse complement strand
TATGATAATTACATCCCCCTCTTTTGCGGCGGCCTCTCCTTGGGAAAGGTAGAGGATCTTCCGAATTTTGTCCGAAATTTTGAGGCGGAAAGGCTTCCCTTAGTAAAGATCCTCGTAGAAGAAGGCCCCTCGGCCCTGGCTTCCTGGGCCATAAAGGAATTCGGGTTTCAGCCAGATCCTCGGGGTTATGCCGGTAAATGTCATCTCTGTGTGGACGTCAGGCGCTATCTAGTCTTTCAGGGACTAAACTTTCCCGAACTTTCGCCCAAGGCCTTTTACGAAAATCTCTCTTCTCATCTACCCTGTTTAGATCTCTAGGAATGCTGCCTTTAGAAATTTGGCAAGGGATCAAGGTCGTTTTGTTCGATGCCGAAGGGACCCTTTTTCAGATCTGGCCTTCGGTGGGACATATCTATGCCGAGGTCTGCCGCTCCTTCGGACTTTTAGCCTCGCCTACAGAGCTAAGTCAGAGTTTTCAGAAGGCTTGGGAGGCCCATCTAAAACGACGCCATCAAAGAAGATTGACCCCGAAGGAATGCTTTCGAGAGTGGTATCAGATATTTTTGGACACGGTCTCTCCCTATGGCAAACTCACCGACCCAGAAGCAGCCTACCAGGCCTGTTACGAGGCCTTTGCCCAAAAAGAGGCCTTTAGACTCTCTCCAGGAATAGAAGTCCTTTCCCTCTTGCGTGAGCAGGGACACCGCTTGGCCATTATCTCCAATTGGGACGAAAGGCTTAGGCGTCTGCTTAAAGACTTTGGACTCTTAGCCCTTTTTGAGGAAGTCTTTATCGCCTGTGAAATTGGCCTGGCCAAACCAGACCCGACCTTCTTTGAGCTGGCCTGCCAAAGACTCAGAATCTCTCCAGAAGAGGCCCTAATGATCGGTGATAACCTTGAAGAAGACGTCTTGGCCGCCCGCAAAGCCGGGCTTTGGGCCTTGTCCTATCCAGGAGGTGACCTTAAAAGGCTCTTCCCGGGACCTTCGGAATAGAAAATTTCAAGCCTTTCCAACTTACTATAAGATACTAACCTTTCGGTTTGAAGAGGATCTTTTTCTCCTGGTAATAAAAGATACCGCCGGGTAGGTGACGAAAGATTTTGAATTTTTTATCGGTAATCCAGATCTCTACCCCGGGGTGGATCTCTTTTAGGACTTGGACGTGGGCCCCTTTGAGGGATTCCAAACTTTCAAGGACATGTTGTTTCTGTTGTTTTAGTTCCTCAAGATATCGGTCTACTTCTTTGTATTTCTTTCTGATCTTTTCAAGGAGGGTTACCTTTTCCTTTTTGAGCCGACCTTCTTTGTAGAGTTTGGTGGCGGTGATAAGGGCCCTGGTCAGTTTATCTAATATCTCTTCGGCCATGCCTATTTGGCCGGAAACCTCTTCCAAACGCTGTTGTAAAAACTCGTCATAACCGGCCTTGATCAAGGTATTGACGTGGGCACTGCTCCCCAAGATCTGGGCCACCACGGATTCGCGGACGTGATATTCCCCGCCGACGATCTTCCCGACTCCTTTGATCACCTGGAGATTTCCTCCTACCCGACATCGAGTGCTTAGGAGATATTCTTTGACCGAGAGATTTCCTCCAATGGAAAGGGTAGCGTATTCGACGATGGTAAGGGTGGCATCTCCCTCACAATCGATAATGGTCTCCTCCCCTTGAATTGGCCCCAAGATGGTCAGATTCCCAAAGACCCTTATAGTCACGTCGTTTTCCACGCGACCGTGTATCTCTAAATCTCCCCAGGCCTCCACCAAAAAACCGGGTTTTACATCACCACGAATGGTCAGTTTTTCTCCTCGGAAGTGGATATTACCGATATCCCAGTCGATATCAGAATTTATGCAATAAGTGGGTTGGACCTTAAATTTTCCCCCTTCGTTTATAAGGACGCCATCTATCTTAGCCAAGAGAAGAGACCCATCCGGACTTACTTCAAGGCCTTTTCCGTATTTGAAATTTACTTCCTTGCCAGGGGTAGGAGGGATTGGCTGCCCGAAGACATCCATCCCTGGCTCACCCGGGGTAGGAGGGATCTTCCTGGCCACAGGTTGGCCAGCCCTTACGCAGACGATGGAATTCAGTTCGCGAAGGTCGATCTTTCCGTCTTTTTCCCTTGGACCACGCTCTAAGTCTATTAAGACCTCGATCTGGCCGTCTTTTCCTGGGACCGGAGGGGTCCCTTTGGCCACGATAATGGTGTGTGGGGAATATTCCGGGGGATCTAAGATTCCATGAACAATACCTAATCTTTGTAGTTCCTGACGGAGCTGTTGAATATCTTTGGTAGAAAGGACCTGATGCTTATCTTCGATCTTAAGATAAGCCTCAAGCCCGTCTGGGGTGACGTAGAGTCTAAAACGACCACCGAGGACCGGAACACCGGTCCTAAAAAGGGTAATTTTATTTCCGGCTTCACCGGCCATCGTTGCTTGCGATTTTTACTGAAAAGTTCATCTTTAGTTCACATCTTTATATCGGTTAATGTTACTAAAATGATTCACCCTTATTCCTTCTGAAATATCACCAAGGAGACCAAATAAAAGGGCACCGAAGTAAGGTCTAGGCGGAAGGGCGAAAGAGAATTTGGTTCTTTCGGTCAAAGAATACACCTTTATCAAAATGGCTGACCACCGAAAAGTTGTCGTCGGCGATCCAGATCTCAACACCTGGGAAGACTTCTTTTAAGACGTGTACCGTGGCCTTTTTAGAATTTTCTTCCAATTGAAAGATATATGCCTTTTGCTCTTCTAATTCTCTGATATATTGTTTGGTCTCTTCGTATTTTATCTTCACTTTTTTAAGAATAGATAATTTTTCTTGATTGAGTTTCCCCTCTTTGTAAAGCCTAAGCCCTGTATCCAGTATCTTGTGAAGCCTAATAACCATCTCTTCTAGGATGGCCAATTCTATGTAGATTTCTTCCAAGCGTTCCTGTAAGAGTTCATCGTAACCAGCCTTTATAATGGTGGGCACGTATGCACTGCTCCCCAAGATCTGGGCTACCACGGATTCGCGGACGTGATATTCCCCGCCGACGATCTTCCCGACTCCTTCAGTGGCCTTTAAATTACCACCTACGATACATTGGGCATGCAATATATAATCTTTAATGATTAAGTCTCCACCAATAATCAGCTTGGCATATTCGACTATGGAGAGATAGGCGTTACCTTTACACTTTATAACCGTGTTTTCTCCTTGAACCGGGCCCAAAATATTCAAATTACCGTGAACTCTTAGGGTGACACCGTTTTCTACACGACCGCGTATTTCTAAATCGCCTTGGGTCTCTACTGTAAACCCAGGTCTTATATCACCTTTGATAACTAATTTTTTCCCATAAAAATGGATGTTCCCGATATCCCAGTCGATATCAGCCTCGAGTTTATAGACTGGAAGTACTTCCAATCTACCGGCCTTATTGACCAAAACTCCATCGGTGGTGGCCAAGAGTAAAGAGCCATTCTCGCTTACCTGAAGACCCTTTCCATATTTGAAGACCGCCTCTTTACTCGGAGGAGGAGGAATAGGTTCTCCGTAAACATTGACCCCTGGTTTTCCAGGTGAAAGGAGGATCTTTTCAGCCACCGGCTGGCCGGCCTTCACGCAAACAATAGAATTCAACTCACGAAGGTCTACACCTTTATCTTCTTGTTTAGGACCCCTTTTTAGATCGACTAAAATCTCGATCCGCCCGTCTTCTCCTGGGGTAGGTGGTGTCCCCCGAGCGACAATCATGACCTTGTGGGAATATTCAGGAAATTTTAAAATTCCGTGGACGATACCCAGTTTTTTTAACTCTTCTTGAAGTTCCTGATAATCTTCAGAAGAAAGGATCTGGTCACCGTTTTCACTCTTTAGGTAGGCTTCAAGACCATTCTGGCTGACGTAGAGTCGAAAGCGTCCGTTCAAAATAGAGACTCCTTTGGAAGGCAACATGGCTTGGTTCCCTGATGATCATATTAACCCTAGACTAAGTTTTTTATCGGTAGGGATAATACCGGACTTGACATTAACAATACTATTTTTGCCTATAATAATTATAAAAATTTTTCCGACTTCTCCCTCACTATTCAAAATTTAGACATAAGTCCTGACCCAATCGAGGAAAAAATAAACTTTAAGTTGTTTTATTTAGGTTAAGAAATCTGGTATCTCTTCCCCAGCGATCAAGTCTTGATAGCTCTCCCGTTTACGAACGATATAAAATTCCTTGCCCGAGACCAAGACTTCGGCTGGTCGAGGCCGAGAATTGTAGTTAGAGGACATGACAAAACCATAGGCCCCGGCACTCATCACCGCTAATAATTCTCCGGGGCTGACCTTGGCTATCTCGCGATCCCTGGCCAGGAAATCTCCGGTCTCACAAATAGGGCCTACGATATCGGCAACTATCGTCTCTCGGGGCCTTTCTATCACCGGCTTTATTTCATGATAGGCCTGGTAGAAGGCCGGTCGTAGGAGGTCGTTCATCCCGGCATCGACAATGATAAATTTTTTGGCCGGGGTTTCTTTGAAATAAAGGACCTGAGTAACTAAGATACCGGCGTTGCCCACGATGACCCGCCCTGGCTCTAGGATGAGGGTAATGTCCAGGTCTTTCAGTTCTTCTTGAAGGGCTGAGGCGTATTCCTCAGGAGGAGGCGGTGATTCTTGACCGTAGACGATCCCAAGCCCTCCACCTAGATCTAGATACCGAAGGGAAATGCCCTCCTCGGCCAGCCGAAAGACAAAGGCTTTAATCCTTCGCAGGGCCTCGACAAAGGGGGAAACCTGGGTCAATTGGGAACCGATATGGCAATCTATCCCTACTATTTCGAGATAGGGGTCTCCTTTGGCCCGAAGATAGGCTTGAAAGGCCGTCTCCACGTCTAGCCCGAATTTATTCTTTTTGAGACCGGTAGAGATATAGGGGTGGGTCTTGGGGTCTACGTCTGGGTTGACCCGAACGGCAATAGGGGCCTTCTGAGCAAGGCCCCGGGCTTCCTCGGAGATTGCTTCCAGTTCACCGAGGCTCTCTACGTTAAACATCAAGATGCCGGCCTTTAAGGCCTGTCGGATCTCCTCCCGCGTCTTACCGACTCCGGAGAAGACGATCTTCTCCGGTTTGATCCCGGCCTTTTGGGCCCGAAAGAGCTCCCCGCCGGAGACGATATCCGCCCCGGCCCCCTCCTTGGCCAAGAGGCTTAAGACCGCCAGATTGGAATTGGCCTTGACCGAATAACATACCAGGTGTCTGATCTGGCTAAAGGCCTGATCAAAGACGCGGATGTGGCGTCTTAGGGTAGCCGTTGAATATAAATAAAAAGGCGTCCCTACCGCCTGGGCTATCTCTCTTACCGGGACTTCTTCGGCATAGAGTTCCCCGTCTCGATAAGAGAAGTGATGCATCCTATTTGACCTCCTTGGGAAGGATTTCGACCTCGACCATTTCGGATGGAGGGCTCTCATTGGCCCTTGGAGAAGAATCTACGGCGGTGACCCAGTAATAATAAAGCCCTGGGCCGGGGATATTCCGATCAAAAAATTCCGGTTGGATAAGGAGTTTTTTGTTCAAGAGCTTGGGGAGCCCACCGGGGCGACGACGAAAGACCCGATAGCCAGCCAGATCCGGTTCGGTATTACGGTGCCAACGCAAGAGGACCCCGCCTTTTATCGGAATAGCGACCAGATCCTCCGGGGCCCGAGGAGGAGTGATATCTATCGGTTTGGCACAGGCCTTGGGACTTAAAGGCCCCTCGATCAAGGTACCGAAATAGACCAGGACCGCGGCTACCTGATAACAATAGAGGTGCTCGTTCTCGACCTGTCGATCGAGATAACAATTGGTATCCACCAATTTCAACGGCATCTTTCCGGTTTGGGCCACTCGATAAACTCGATACTTGAGTTGGTGAAGACGGATCGGCTGCCCGTCGAGATAAGTATTCACTTTCTCCCATCGGAGGGCCACCTGGCCATCTCCGGCTTTGGCCACCAAATGCCCCGGGGCCTCGGGAGGCGTATGCCAGGCAAAGATAGGAGAATAAGCCGGGTCACTTACACAACGCCACCCTCGTACGGCCCTGATTTGGTATCGATAACGTACACCGGAGATTAAATGCCTATCTCGGAAATAGAATCGACGCACGTTATCCCAATCTCCCTTAAAGGGTAAGAAGAGATACTTTTTATAGGTGGCCTTTGGACCTTCGACCGTCTGCCCCAAACGAAGGATCTCAAAACCCTTTAGATGATCCAGCGGACGACCGTTTACCTTCCTCCGCGGTACCTTAAAACTCAATTCCGCTCCCCAGAGATGCAAGGTAACCCGAATATCTTGAGGAGGAACGGGTCGCACGGCATAAGGGGGATTTGGGTCTACTTTACACCCGCAACCGAAGAGAAGGCATATAAATAACCAAATAAATATTTTCTTCATACTGAAGTTTGGAGAAAGTACCTTAGAAGATTTATGAAGTAAAGTTTATAACCGACTTAAAAAGAAAGGGAATCTCTTCTGGTCTTTGGAAAAGAACGCACCCTATACTGATGATTTTTTCGATAATTAATGCTAAATTGTCAAACATGTATCGGTCAAAATTTATCCTCTGCTTCCTGGTTTTTCTTTGTGCTGGTCAGGCCTTGGCTGGGGTGGTCTCTCTGGGTGAGGTAGAGGGATGGCAGGCCAGTCCAGCGGATTTTTTACATTACCGTAGTGCCTATGGGCGGGCTTTTTATATCACGCGGGTCTACCAACGCGATGGCGCCCGTATTCAGCTCTTCCTGGCCGGGGGGGCAGAAGGCGAGAAGTTTCAACACCTGCTCTCCGGGCGTCTTGAGGTGGAGACCAAGGACTATTTTCTAAAATACTTCCAAGACGGTAACTATCGTCTCTTGATCAGCCATAGTCATCCGGAAAAGAAAGGGTTTATGGCTGTATTCCTCAACGAAAAGCCGGTGATCATCCTCTTTGCCCGTTACCAAGGACTCAGCGCCGAAGAAATTCGTATCTGGCTTAAACACTTTGATTGGGATCGGTTAAAGCAAGAGGCCCTAGCCGAACTGAAAGATTAATGTTTACCAAGTATCGGCAAGAATTTATCGGTTTATTTCTGGCGGCCTCCGGGGTCTTCCTTTTTCTTGCCCTCCTGGGGCACTTTCCTCAAGACCCGGCCTTTGGAAGGGCTGGAGCCGAAGGGGTCAGGAATTTTACCGGGCTTTTTGGAGCCTATCTTTCCGGGCTTCTCTTTGATCTCTGTGGTCTCTCGGCCTGGTTGGTCCCCCTTTTTCTCATCTTGATCGGGTTTTCTCCTTTACGTAGGCAGGAGTTTAATCTTTCTCTCCTCCTGGCCGGTCTATTTTTGGTGCTTTCTTTTTCTTTCCTGGCGGCCTTGGCCCAAATGAATGGTTTCCTTTGGGGGCGTTATCCCCTTTCCGGCGGAATACTTGGAATGATAGGTCAAGCCTTGGTCCCGTATATGGGCCGGCTCGGACTTCTTATTCTAGTCATCCTCCTCCAGTTGATCGGGCTTTGCTTGGTCTCTGGGCTCTCACCAGCCATGCTCTTCAAAAAGACAGAAAAGGCCTTTAAGGCCTTACTTTCCTCCTTTAAACGCCTTTCTTCCACCCAGAAGACCTCTTCCCTTGAGCCGGCCTTTGAACCCCATATCCCTGAAGAGCCCCTGTTAGAAGATTCCGATTTGGAAATCAAAGAACGAGCAGACAAAGACTTTGAGATCAAAGATCTCCCTCAGCCTAAAGGGAAGGGACCATTCGAGCGTCCCCCTTTAAATCTCCTTGAAGACCCACCGCCAAAACAGTCCGGTGAGTCCAAACAAGAACTCTTGGCCCGAGCCCGGCTGCTGGAGGAAAAACTGGCTGATTTTGGTATCAAGGGTCGGGTGGTAGAGGTCTGCCCTGGCCCGGTGATCACTGTCTATGAATACGAGCCTGCCCCTGGCGTCAAGATTAACCGCATCACCACCCTGGCCGACGATTTGGCCCTTGGTCTTAAGGCGGCCAGCGTCCGCATCGTTGGGCCCCTACCTGGAAAATCCGCTGTGGGCATTGAGGTAGCCAATAAAAAACGAGAGATTGTTTATCTAAAAGAGATCTTGGCCAGTGAAGCCTTTCAAAACTCTCCCTCAAAGCTCACCCTGGCCCTGGGCAAGGATATCTCCGGGAGACCGGTGGTCACTGATCTCACCCGTATGCCTCATCTCCTGATCGCCGGGGCCACAGGTACTGGTAAGAGCGTGTGTCTGCACGCCATGATCTGTAGTTTGCTCTTTAAGGCCACACCTGAAGAGGTACGGCTCCTCCTTATCGACCCCAAGCGCATAGAACTCTCAGTCTACGATGGCATCCCGCATCTCTTGCACCCGGTGGTCCTTGAACCCAAGATGGCTACCAGGGCCCTTAAATGGGCGGTGGCCGAGATGGAACGCCGCTATCAGTTATTAGAAGAGGCTCATGCCCGCAATCTGGAAATGTACAACCAGGAGGCCGAGGAAAAGCTCCCTTATATCGTCATTGTGGTCGACGAGTTAGCAGACTTAATGGTCGTCTCCTCTAAAGAGGTAGAGACCTCGCTGACCAGGCTCTCTCAGATGGCCAGGGCCTCGGGTATCCATCTCCTTTTGGCCACACAGCGCCCCTCGGTAGACGTGCTCACCGGGATTATTAAGGCCAATTTCCCAGCCCGGATTTCCTTTCAGGTCTCCTCCCGCACGGATTCACGCACCATTCTGGATACCGCTGGGGCCGAACGGCCCCTTGGGGCAGGGGGTATGCGCTTCCTCCCCCGGGGGACCCCTAAGCG
>CAZKEG010000044.1:0-8948 GCA_964551715.1 uncultured Thermodesulfobacteriota bacterium | reverse complement strand
CCGGGTATTGAAATTTCACGAACGTCTCGATGCCCTCTCGGCCCTTAATTTCATTGAAAATCGTCTTACCGGTCACCTAGAAATCTTGCAATTTATTCCGCACCCTCCGGACTATTTAAAGAGCCTGGCCTGGCTTACCGACGAACTCCAAGGCCAGCCCTTCCTCCTCGGGGTCCTGGTCACCGAAGGAAAACACATGTTGCTCAATACCTTTCCCCAAGACATGTTCCCTCCACGGGAGGTCTTTGACTTTTGTTGGGAAGGAAAAGAGATTGATCAAGTATTCTATCTTTGTCGAGAAGCTACCCCCTTGCCCAAAAGGCACCTTTTTATTCTGATCGGCCTGGACGCCTCGGTCAAACATCGCATCTGGCAAAAGGGGCTCTTGCTCTGTTTTTTGGTCTTTTTGGTCTCCTGCGGCCTTCTTATCGGTTTCAGTCTTTATATTGAACGCCTGAGTCGCAGGGAAGAAGAACTCTCCCGTCGATTGGAGGCCTCGGAAAAGTTAGCGGCCATGGGCAAGTTAGCGGCCATGGTCGCCCATGAAATACGTAATCCTCTAAACGCCCTTTCTATGGGTCTTCAGTATATGCAAAGTCTTGGCGAATTAAGACCGGAAATTATGCAAGAGATCCGACAAGAACTGACTAGACTTACAGAATTGACCGAGGAACTGCTCTCCCTCTCCCACGGATTCCAAATAAAGCCCAGCCCAGTGATCCTGGATGACCTAATAACTCATCTTGAAAGCCGCTTCAGCCTAAAGGCCGAGACCCAACAGATAAAGTTTCATGTCGAAGCTCCCAAGGGGTTGACTATCCAGGCCGATAAACGTTGGCTCCTTCGGGCCTTGGAAAACCTCCTACGCAACGCCTTTGAAGCTGTCAGCGAAGGAGACCAAGTAGAACTGATCGTCAAGGCCAGTCCAAATGAAGTTTACTTCACCGTTAGGGATACCGGGCCGGGTATTAGTCCAGAAGCGCGGGATAAACTCTTTGAACCCTTTTTTACCACCAAGAAGGAAGGATTTGGTCTGGGGCTCTTTATCGTCCAAAAGGTAGCCAAGGCCCATGGAGGTAGGGTTCGCGTAGAAAGTAGCCCTAGGCAGGGAACTAGCTTTACCTTAATCTTGCCTAGGTAATTATTTCTTTAAGACCTCGCGGGCAACGACGTTTTCCGGATCAAGCAAGAGGACTTCTTTAAAGACCTTCTTGGCTTTATCTTTTTGCCCTCCCACAAGAGATCCCGACCAAGCTCGACCAGGAAATCAAGGCTGGTCGGATAACGAACAAGCATCTTTGCGGGACACCTTTTCCGCCAACCTGGTCTTGTTTTGTAATCGGTAGGGCTATGGCCAGACGCAAATTGGCGTAATAGTTATAAAAATCCTGACTAATGATCTGGTTCATTAACCGCTCTGCTTCGCTCCAATTTTTCTAGGCCATGAGGGGGAGAGAAAGCCCCAAAATGGCCTTAAAGGAATTGGGCCGGATTTCTATGGCCTGTTTGTAATATTTGATTGAGTTACCATAATAGTTCTATCCTCCCACAAATTTATCTCTCCAACAAACCCGGGGCGGTTCAGGGTGACATAATCGCTGTGCAATGACACCTAGCAAAAATTCATATTGACCTATGAACTGGAGGCGGTACTCTAAAATGGTCAAATGGCCTAAAACCCTTTACACAAAATTCTTAGGTCCATTAAAAATTCTAAGGAGGTTGGGTGATGAGGTATTGGAGACGGGTGTTTTGGGTGGTCTTGGTCTGTTTGGGGTTGCTGGTGGCCTCTTATCTCAAGGCCGAGACACAGGAGAAACAAGGGACTAATGAAGAAATCCAAGTAGAAGCCGGAAAGAACCTTAAGATTCCCTTGGAGAAGGATTTTGAGACCAAGAAAGGAAAGGTAGCCTTCCCGCATGCCAAACATTTCTTAGACTATGATTTCCCCTGTAGCAAATGTCATCACCAGAGTGTAGAGAAAAAGGGGGAGAAGACCGAGGTCAAACCTATTAACCTTGAACACATTCAGAAAATGCTTAAAGAGGGAAAGTCTCCCTTCCAATGCGAGACCTGTCATCAAGGACACAAAGAAGTAGTAAAACGGGTGCATAAGCTCTGTAAGACTTGTCATCAGGAGCAGAATAAGGAATTTGGTAAATCAGCTCCCACCAAATGTAGGGAATGCCATCCGAGGCCAAAGAAAAAGAAGATGGTCATTGAGGGTTGTTAATCATTCCCAATGACAGAGATATTGTTCGCGTAATAGCCAATAAAGGTCCGAGGACCAGGACGGAAAAGGCCAGGGCGCCGATCTTGGTCGGGGGCAGGGTCTTAAGGTCCAAAATGATAAACTTTCTTACCAAGAGCAATCAGGATGACTGTCTTTACCTGAACGATGCCCTCCTTGCGCATGGCTACTTTCAGAATGGAATATTTGAATTCTATGGCGATCAAAAGGGCCATAATCATCCCGAAGATTTTTTGAAAGACTTTATGATCCAAGGGATCAAAGCCGTGGAGGCAGAGTAGGACAAAGCAGTCTCTAATAAGATTGATAAGGGCTAAAATGATAACGACAGCGATACAGGGTAACTATTTGCTCGAACTTTTCATAAAAAGTCAGGGTGTGCCATTCACTGAGAAAACGTCTTAACGTTCCTTCTGACAAGCCTCCTCGTTTTGTAAGTAACATTATTTGGTAATTTCCTGATAATTCAGTAAAGTTTAAGTTTATGAACAAAAGTTAAGTTGGTCAGCTAAAAATTTAAGTCGTGTGTTGACCTAAATGTCTAAGATCCAGATTTTGTCGGAAGAAGTGGCCCGAAAGATTGCTGCTGGTGAAGTGATTGAGCGTCCGGCCTCTGTGGTTAAAGAGTTGATCGAAAACGCCCTAGATGCCCAGGCCTCAAAGATCGAGGTTCAGATTGAAAAAGGTGGTCTTTCCCTTATTCAGGTCCGTGATGACGGTTGCGGCCTTGAGCTCGAAGATCTTGAAGTTTGTTATCTCCCCCATGCTACCAGCAAGATCCGTTCGGTCTCGGATTTGATGCGTATAGAGACCCTGGGCTTTCGCGGTGAGGCCCTAGCCAGCATTGCTGCTGTTTCAAAGCTAACCATTGTTTCCAGACCCAAGGAAGCCTTGTGGGGGGCTAAATTAGAAGTGGCCTTCGGAAAACTAAAAGGGCTTCGAGAGGCCGGAGCTCAGAAAGGGACCTTGGTCCAGGTAGAAGACCTCTTTGCCAATGTGCCAGCTAGAAGGGCCTTTTTGAAGAGTGTAAGAGTTGAAACCGCCCGGGTGGTGGAGATGGTAAAACTCTTAGCCTTAGGGGCCCCTAAGGCCAACTTTTCTCTCTTGATCGATGGCCGAAGACTTTTTGTCTATCAAGCCTCTCAAGGGCGGCGGGGGCTTTTGGCCGAGCTTTCTCGGCTCCCCGAAAAGGAATTAATTGAAGAATGTTTTGACTCTGGTCTGTATCAAATAGAACTGATTATTAGCCCACCGGCCCTTAGGTTTTCTGGCACAAGACACATTTATTTCTTGGTCAACGGGCGTGTAGTTAAGGATCGCCTCCTGATGAGTGCCTTTCTACAAGGGGCTAGCGTGGCCTTTCCCAAAGGGCAATATCCAGCTGCAGTCCTGGCCCTGACCCTTCCTCCAGAGCTTGTTGATGTAAACGTTCATCCGGCCAAATGGGAGGTCCGCTTTCGGGAAGAAAAAGAGATCTTTAACCTGGTGCGACGGGCTGTGGAGCACAGTTTAAGACCCAAGGTCTCTATCTTTCCAAAGGCCAAGGAACAGGAAGAAGATATCCCCCTGACCCCGAGGCCCAGCCCTCCTGAACCAGGACCCTCCCTGAGAGAAGCACCCGATCTAAGAGATACCAGCTCGGTCTTTTCCTTTAAGGTTTCTGAGCTTCAAGAAACTTACCAACCGCGCTCAAGGCCCATCGGAGTCCTTGCCCAAAAATATTTCCTCTACGAAACCCCTCAAGGCCTTCTCATCCTTGATTTTCACGCCGCCCATGAACGGCTCCTTTATGAAAAGATAAAGGCTGCCTATGAGGCCGAGGGGCTTCCTAGACAAAACTTACTTTTTCCTCAGGTCATGACCCTTTCGGCCAAGGCCTTGGAGAGATTAGAGAATCATAAAGTAATCGTAGAACGCCTGGGGTATCGATTCGAACCCGCTGGACCGCAAGAAATACGCCTCCTTACGGTCCCCTCGATCTTGGGTGAAGAAGGCCCTCATGCCTTGAGGGAGATCTTGGAGAAGGCCTTGGCTTCTCCTCCTGGTGAAATATTAAAAGAAGTCTTTGCCTCTATGGCCTGCCGGGCAGCGATAAAGGCTGGCCAAGAGCCTACCCTTAAAGAGGCTGAAGAGTTATTAAAAGAAATAAAGAACCAAGGCCTTTTTACCTGCCCCCATGGGCGGCCTATCTTTTGGAAGATAGACTATCATGAAATCGAAAAACGCCTTGGGCGAAAGACCTAAACCGATCCCTTTAGTGGCCATCGTTGGTCCTACCGGCGTAGGCAAGACCGAAGTGGGCATTTACTTAGCTGAGCAGGTAGCCGGAGAGATCGTTAATTTCGATTCCGTACAAGTCTACAAGTATCTCGATATCGGAACGGCTAAACCCACTCCCGAAGAAAGAAAAAGGGTTCCCCATCATCTGATTGATTTCTTGGAGCCTGATGAGCCGTTTAACGCCGCTGCCTTTGTGGAATTGGCCGACAAAGTCATCGCCGAGATACATAAACGTGGCAAAAGACCCATTTTAGTCGGGGGGACAGGGCTTTATCTAAAGGCCCTTCTCCATGGGCTCTTTGAGGTGGGTGATGTCTCCGCGATCAGAGAAAAATTAAAGGCCAGATTGGAAAAGGAGGGCCTGGCCACTCTCTATCAGGAGCTAAAACACCTAGATCCAGAGACCGCCGCCCGCCTTCCAGAGACAGATTGGGTTCGTATTTTACGGGCCCTTGAGGTCTATTACGCCACGGGAAAGACCTTTTCAGAACTGGCCCGCCAACACGCCTTCTCTGAAAGACGTTATCCATATCTTAAGATAGGACTTTCCATCCCTCGAGAGGTCCTTTACCGGAGGCTTGATCAACGGGTAGACCGGATGCTGGCTGCCGGGCTCCTTGAGGAAATAAAGGCCCTTCTTGCTCAGGGCTACGATCCTGACCTCAAACCCCTTCGGGCCATAGGTTATCGACATTTAATCGCCTATCTCAAGGGGGAGGTAGACTGGGAAGAGGCTGTTCGTCTTATGAAACGCGATACCAGACATTACGCCAAGCGGCAATTGACCTGGTTCCGAGCGGATCCTGAAATAAAGTGGTTCCATCCTCAAGATTTAGAAAAAATACTGACTGAAGTGAAGAGATTCTATCAGCGTTTTAGACCCTAACGGGCTTTATTCCTTTGTGTTGTTTACACCAGTACATCGAAAAGTCGGCCCTTTCTAACACGGCCTCTAAGGTGTCCGCGGCAATAATATTAGTAATGCCAATAGAAAAAGAAATCTTTTTCTGTCCATCGGGTAAATTGACCATCATGCCTTCTTCGTAAAGGCGTTCGGCAAAAGGAATAAAGTCTTCTATCCGGGCACCGACCAAAACGGCGGAAAACTCATCACCATGTAAACGCACGGGAAAATCCTTCCTTTTAAGATTGTGGCGCAAAAAATTGGCAAAGGCAATGAGGACCTTATCGCCAATACGGTGACCATAGTGGTCATTAATACTCTTAAATTTATCCAAATCAAAATAACATAACAGATAATCCTGCTCGAAGATATTTTCTTTAACTACTTCATAAAAGAACTTTTGTAAGGCATTTTGATTCCACAACCCAGTTAATTGATCGCGTAAGTAACTCTCTCTTAGGAAAGAGAGTTCTTCTTCTAATTGTTCGATACGACGGACATAATTGATGATACGATTTAGATCTTCGGTAAGTCCCAGAGTAGCCGCAGCCTCGGGGTGGATTTTTTGCAATAGAGTGTTAAAGAGCCCCTTACATTCAATGAGCAGATTTAAAATATAATTTTCTTTTTGATTTATCTTAGCGGCGGCATAGAAGGCATCGGCATATTGCGGAGGGAAGGGGACTTTTTTCTGTCGTTGGAGTTCTAAAAAGGCAATCCAGGCGTTGAGTAAGGCCTCTCGTTCGGCCTTTAGTTTACCTTCAAAGCTCTTGGCATCCGAGGCTTGAGGGATGATCTGGCGGGCACAATTCCCTTCATGTTCAAACATAAGACCTCCTACTTAGTTTTTGGAATTCATGCCTATTCATCGGCGCCAAGCCGAGATTCTTTAAAAATCGACTTTAAATTCCCTTTAACGGGCAAGATCAGCGTTATAAAAGGAGATTTTATATACCATTGGGAACAACGCCTAAATTTACGTCTTGAGGCAGAGGTAAGAATGAAGAGGCACCTCTAAGGCCTTGCTCACTGGGATGCATTTGGCACAGAGCATAAAGATCAGGCGGCCAAGCCCAGGGCCGTCACTCAAGGTCTCAAAATGTCCCATCCCCTTGGCCAAGATGAGATCAGCCTCTTGGTAGAGTTTTTGGAATTCGGGTGAGGCCTCTTCGAGCAGGAGTCCGACGATTTTAGCCCCGGTGCTGACCACCTGGGCCGGGATCTCAAGCCCCAAGCGCTTGAGATCATCGAGACAAAGGTCGTTTTGTAATGGCTCGGGTTTGACGGCGTAATAGACCTGAAGTCCTTTTTCCGAAAGGGCCTTGAGCAAGGGGAGATCAAAAAAGACCTCGCCGGCGTTGTCAGTGAGGTAGAGTATTCGTTGTGATTTTTCAAGGGCCTTAAGGATAGCCGGTCGATGATCCACGGCAAGTTTGACCCCTTCCCGAAAGGCGGCCTCGATCTCTTCTGGTGGGCGGAAGAAATCAATGGCGTTTCCCAGGAGGGCAAAGGCCAAGAGCCCGGCGAGATCGCCTTCGTAATAGGGTAAAAGTTCTTGAGAAAGTCTTTGGGCCACCTCTATCTCTTTTTCTTTCATGGGAAGATAGGGATCGGGGTTTTGGCAATAGGCCTTGATCTTGAGATGTAACCGAGAAGCAATCAACGGAGGCGGGAGTTCGGGAGAATAGAATTCATCAAGCCATTTTAAGGCTTGGGCTTCGTGTTCCGGACTCTGGGGACAGGCAAGCCCGATGGCTTGCCTAGTCAGCCTCTCTAAACAAGGGCGACAATACTGAGGATCTTGCCGGTACTTTCCCACCGTACACCTCCTGGATGAGAGACAGGCGCATTATGCCCAGAAATGTCAAAAAGCGCAAGGAACTTTCAGCCCGGGAAATTTCGGATATGGGAATAAAAGGCCAGGGATGATAAGGTATATCAAACTACGTAGGTAATAGACGGTCATGAGTTTTTTCTTTCGGGTGAAGACGGTGTCAGATATATTCGGTGAGAGCAAGAAGTTTTTTCCGTTAGAAAAGCAAACTGTTCCGTTAATGGAAGCCTTAGGTCGTTACCTGGCTGAAGATGTGACCTGTCCCGAAGATCTTCCTCCGTTCCCTCGGGCGACCATGGATGGTTATGCCGTCCAAGCCAGAGATGTCTTTGGAGCCAGAGAAAGTGAACCGGTGCTCTTGCGTCTCAAAGGAGAAATACCCATGGGGGTGGCCCCTGAATTCGTCTTAGAGCCGGGAGAGGTGGCTCGTATCGCCACTGGCGGTATGCTCCCTGAAGGGGCTGATGCCGTGGTCATGGTCGAGTATACCGAAGAGATCGGAGAGTTGGTGGAGATCAGGAGACCGGTTTCCCCCGGAGAAAACGTGCTACTTAGAGGAGAAGATGCCAAGGCTTCGGAAATACTCCTTCCTCAGGGGACCAAACTTACTCCTGGGAAAATAGGCCTCTTGGCCAGCGCCGGGATTACTCAAGTTTCTGTCCGAAGAGCCCCGCAAGTGGCCATCATCTCCACCGGAGACGAATTGGTGCCTCCCCAAGAAAGACCAGCTCCCGGTCAGATTAGAGACGTCAACTCTTATTCCCTTGGGGCTGCCGTTAAAGAAACCGGGGGTATACCACTTTTGATGGGTATTATCCCGGATAAGGTCGAAGACCTCTTTCAGGCCATTAAAAAGGCTCTCAACCAGGCTGACGTGGTCCTCATTTCCGGTGGCTCCTCGGTAGGGGTACGGGATTATACTCTGCGGTGTCTCTCTGATCTCCCCGAGGCTGAACTCCTTTGTCATGGAGTAGCCGTTCGTCCGGGCAAACCCACCATCTTGGCCCGCGTCGGGAATAAGGCCGTTTTTGGTCTACCAGGCCAAATGGCCAGTGCCCTGCTTATCTTCTACATCCTGGTCCGCCCTCTCTTGCTCCACCTTCAAGGGGCTTCAGAGAAAGATCTAAAACTCCCTTCGGTTCGTGCTCGTGCTTCACGCAATATTCCCTCGGCCCAAGGGCGCGAAGACTACATCCGGGTCAAGTTGTACCGAGATCAGGATCAAACCCTATGGGCTGAGCCGATCTTTCGACGGTCAGGGCTTATTTCCTCCATGGCCCAGGCCGATGGTCTTTTGCGTATTCCGGAAAAGAGCGAAGGGATCTACAAAGGAGAGGAGGCCGAGGTTTTACTCTTCCCCTAGGCCACGGCCTTACGACCAGTGGCCCCCTTGAGCTGAGCAAAGACAATCCGCCCTGCTGGAGTCTGGAGAAGGCTAGTGACCCCCACCTCTGCCTCTTTTCCGATAAAAGGTCGGCCATTTTCAACTACTACCATAGTGCCGTCATCAAGATACCCCACACCTTGATGCCTCTCCTTACCCTCTTTGATAAGCCTTACCCGCAAGATTTCTCCAGGAGAGACCAGGGGTTTCAAGGCCAAGGCCAATTCGTTTACGTTAAGGACTTCAACGCCCTTGAGTTGTGCCACTTTGTTTAGGTTGTAGTCGGTGGTGATCA
>CAZKEG010000043.1:0-8977 GCA_964551715.1 uncultured Thermodesulfobacteriota bacterium | reverse complement strand
GGCGGGTAGAGGATGTGTTTGAAGGCGACGAAGAACTCATCGAAGAGATGATCAAGTGGTGTCATGTTGGTTCTCCTCATGCCAAGGTCACCGGGGTTGAAGTGCATGAGGAACCGTACACCGGAGAGTTCGCGCGTTTTGAGATCAGATACTAATGATCAACGTCGAACGCTTAGCCAATGAATTTTTACGTCTGGCCCATATTGAAAGTCCTTCCCGACGAGAAGGAGAGATAGCCGCTTATCTCGAAAGGGAATTTCGGCTCTTGGGGGCCGAATGTATCTTTGACGATTCAGCCCCCAAGACCGGTTCTGAGGTAGGGAACCTGATCGTCAAGATTCCAGGGGATAAACTGGGGCCTTGTCTCTTTTTTGCTGCCCATATGGATACCGTGGAACCGACGAGAAACCCCCGCGTCTTTCTGGAGGACGGTATCTTTCGCAGTGACGGGCGCACCATTTGTGGGGCAGATGACAAAAGCGCCATTGCTGCCCTTTTAGAAGTGACCAGGGTGATCAAAGAAAAGGATCTTCCTCATGGAGACCTTGAGTTCATCTTTACCACCTGTGAGGAGATAGGGCTCCTCGGGGCCAAGAATCTCGATTATTCTCTAATCAAGGCCCAGTTTGGTTACGCCCTTGATAGCGAAGATCCGGATGAATTGATTAATCGCGCCCCGGAGGCCATACGCTTTCGTCTGGTGGTCCTTGGCCTGGCCGCCCATGCTGGTCTTTGTCCGGAAAGGGGCATCAACGCCATCAAATTAGCCGGCGAAGCCCTTTCTCAGGTAAAAATTGGGCGGATCGACGAGGAGACCACGGCCAATATCGGTATCATCCGCGGGGGTACGGCTACTAACGTTGTTCCAGAAGAGGTAGAACTCCTCGGAGAAGTCCGTAGCCATAGTCATGAGAAGTTAGAAAATACTTGGCAGGAGATCCTTTCCTGTTTCCAAAGGGCCATAGAGACTCATCGTCAGGGGCGTAAAGATCGTCCGGCTCTAAATTACAAGAGAGATCAAGATTATCCCTTGATGCGCGTTGCCGAAGATCACCCAGTGGTCAAACTCGCCCTTTCTGCCGCCCAAAGACTCGGGCGACAATTGAAGATCACCTTTACCGGTGGTGGTTCAGATGCCAATATCTTTAACGGCCACGGTCTGCCTTGTGTCATCCTAGGCACCGGTATGCAGCGGGTCCATTCTACAGAGGAATTCCTTGCCCTTGAGGATTTGGTAAAGACCGCCGAGCTTACCTTGCAGATCGTCCTCGAGGCCGCGGCAGGGTCACGGTGACCCGGAGGCCGCCTTCAGGCCGGTTTTCAAAAAAGAGCTGCCCCCCGTGTAGGATGATAATCTGACGACTGATGGCCAACCCCAGACCGGTTCCTCCCTTTTTGGTGGTGTAGAAGGGTTTATAAAGTTTCTTGAGGTCTTCTTCTTTGACCCCCGGCCCGGTGTCCTCTACCACTAAAGCCACTTCTTCAGGAGACAAGTTTTTAGTCCGAATGATGATTTCTCCGCCCTTTGGGGTGGCCTCTGAAGCATTGTTCAACAGGTTCCAGAGGACTTGTTTGATCCTTTCGCCATCGACCAAGGCGACAGGTGCAGGATGGGCCAGATCTAGCTTTAGCTTTTGCCCCCTAGCCGAAAGTTGTAATTTTGCCCCCTCCAGGACCTCACTGATCAACCGGTTAAGATCGCAAGGGGTCTTTTTCAATTCGATCTTTTTGGTCCGTTCAAGCATCCGTTGTAAGATCCTTTCCAAACGCTTGCTCTCTCTAGTGATCACCTGGGCCCGTTTGGCAAGTTCCGGCTGATCTTGCAAGAGTTCTTGGAGGAATTCGGCCGCTAGGCGAAGGCTGGTCAGGGGGTTTTTGATTTCATGGGCCAGGCTGGCAGCCAACTGGGCTGCCGTGGCCAGACGTTCGCTCTCCACTAATCGTTGCTGGAATTCTTGAATCTGTCTGGCCATCTCGTTTAAGGCCTTGGCCAACTCACGGACCTCTGGAGGCCCTTTCTCCGGGGCACGGATGGAGAGATTCCCGCGGGCCAGTTCTTTGGTGATGACCACCAATTCTTCCAGGGGCTTGGTGATCCATCGGCTGAGATACCAACTCACGATCAGCATGAAGACCAAGCCGCTAAAGGCCGTATAAGAAAGGCCAAAAAACAGTTCCCTTTGGACGCGGTCCTCAAAGGTGGTGGGTAAGAGGAGCCCGAAGATACAGGAGATATCTGGGCTTAGTTTGGTATAGAAGAGCACTAAACGATAATTTTGTTCCTTTAAGCGAAGTTTTTCGACTACCGCCTGGCCTTTCTTGAGACTCTTGAGGGTGTTTGGGGAAATGGTGTTGAGCCTAGCTGGACATTTTCCTTTAAGGGTGCTGGCCAGAAGGGTACCATCCACGCGATAGATAAAGACCTCCCCTCCCATCATCCTCTGCAATCGGGCAAGGACTTCTTCGTCGAGGAAGTTACCTTTTTGTAACAAGAATTCGGCCAAGCTGGCCACTTGTTTGGTCTCCAAAGAGTCGATGATCCGGGAGGTAAAGGAGATAGAGGTGTAGGCAAAATAGATGCTGATAAAGATAATCAAGAAAGAGAAGAAAAGAATAAAGCGTTTGTACATAAGCTTGGCAAATTTATCGGTTAAAACTAGTTTATAACTTTGAGTTGCCTCAAGAGTTCATATACTTCATCGAAATTGGAGACATGATAATCCGCCGGGAGCCCCTTATTTTTGTAAGCAATTAACGGAACGCCAACCTGCTTGGTCAATTCCCAATCCACTTCTGAATCTCCGATATAGAGGACCTCCTTAGGTTTGAGGTTGAAATGCTCGAGGATTACGGTTAGGGCTTCGGGATGAGGCTTTGGCTTTGGTGATTTGAGAGCGGTCATGACCAGGTCAAAAAAGGGCTCCAGGTCAAATATTTCCAGCAACCGCCCCATGGTCGTCGTTCGGTTGGTGGAAATGGCTGTCTTTAGAGGTGGCCGTATGGTGGTAATCAGCTCCTTAAGACCAGGTTCAGGCTTCATAAGGGGTAAGAATTGCTCATAATTGAGTTGTTTTTGATAGGCCAGGGCCTGATCGACCAAATCAGGATAATCTCTAAATAGATACCGTACCGAGCTTTCCGCCGGATGCATGTGGACAAAACGAAATTCTTCTTCGGTAAGTGGTGGCCGGCCCATGGCCTGGGCAATATGATTGTAATAGGCCCAGTTAGCCTCACGGGAGTCAAAAAGGACTCCATCACAATCAAAGACCAAGAGTTTGATGAAGGAATTTTTGCTCATGGTAAAAGGGGGCCCGGAGGCCCGGGCCTAATTAATAATCTTCCAAATGCCAGGTAGCGTTTTTGATCCGTACAATGATCATTGAATCTACTCCGAGTCCACAATGATCCTTGGGGCTCATACGGTAGATTCCAGAGATTCCGACATAGCCGTTTATGTTCTCTAGGGCCTGCCTGATCCCTTCTCGATCAACCCCAGCCTTTTGAATGGCCAAGACCAAGAGATTGATAGCGTCCCAAGCGTATCCAGAATGAGTATTGATGGGGAATTCCCGATCGAGATCATAGACCTCGTTATACAGCTTGACAAAGTGGGCGATGACCGCCTTTTGCGGATCAGAATCCGGCAGCTCCTGCCAGGCCATCAATTTGGTCGAGGGCATGAGATTTCCTTCGGCGGCCTTGCCGGCCAATTCGATATATTTCGGGTCAGGCAGACCGTGACACTGAAAGAGGGGGACCTTGATCCCCAGTTGCCGGACGTTCTTGGCCACAATGGACCCTGCCGGACCGATGGTCCAACAAATGATGACCTCTGGCTTCTTAAGCATCAGACGGCGGAGCTGACCGGTCATGTCTGTGTCTGAAGGATTAAAGGATTCCTTCCCTACGATGACAAGCCCGTATTCAGGGGCCAGTTTTTCCAGCCAACGTCTGCCGTCTTGGCCGAAACCATCCGAGGCCGTGAGGATGGCCACGCGTTTAAGCCCTTTTTTCCGAAGATAGAGATAGATCTTTTTGACCGCGGTAGAGGAACGTTGGGGAGCCTTAAAGATATATCTGGCCGTGCCAAAACGCCCCCCTTCCATGATGACCGGATCACCGCCAACGGTCATAACGATGGGGACTCGAGCCCGTTCTACAATGGGTTTAATGGCCATACCGGTGCCGGTCCTGGTCGGACCGATCAGGGCCACTACCTTTTCCACCTCGATTAGGCGCTTAACCGCCATGACCGCCTTGGTAGGGTCACCCTCGGTATCAGCCATGATCAATTTTATAGGTCGCCCGTTTACCCCGCCGTGTTTGTTTATTTCCGCCACCGCCATTTCCGCCACCAACTTGGTCGGTGTGCCGATAAAGGCCGCCGGGCCAGAAAGGGCAAAAAGGGCTCCGATCTTTATAGGCTCTTTTTGGGCAGCCTTGACCGGAGAGAGAAGCAGACCAAAGACCAAAAGAAAGACCAAAATTAAAGACCTCATCCTTCACCTCCTTTGGATTTCTTTAGGTAACAGGGTTTAAAACCAAGATCAAATCTTCCGTGAAAAAGAGGGCCGTCTATTTGAGTGCACTTTATTTGTCTTATGAAAAAGATTTGTTCAAGCAATTTGATGAATCCGATAAAATGCTATATTGATTGGGCTCTAAAGTCTTCTCTTTCAATTCAGATTATCTAGCAGAGAGTAAGGGAGGTTCGATGTGTTAGATTTGCGGTTTATTCGGGAAAATCCGGATCTAGTCCGAAAAAAGCTGGCCTTACGCAGTGGTGAGTATCCAATCGAGCAAATTCTCGATCTTGATCGTCGCCGTCGACAACTCCTTCAAGAAGTAGAGAGCCTGCGTCACGAACGAAAAGTGGCCTCGGAAGAGATCGGCAAACTAAAGCGCGAAGGGAAAGACACTTCGGAGAAAGTAGCCCAGGTCAAGGCCCTTGGGGAGCGACTCAAGGCCCTGGAAAAGGAACTCCAAGGGGTAGAGGCAAGGCTCAAGGTGCTCCTCTTAGAAATTCCCAATCTACCCCATGATTCAGTCCCTCCTGGGGAAGATGAAAACGACAACCAAGTGGTCAAACGTTGGGGAGATCTCCCGGAGTTTGACTTTGATCCTAAACCTCACTGGGATATCGGTGAGGGGCTTGGCATCCTTGATTTTGTCCGGGCGGCGAAGATCACCGGGAGCCGATTTGTGGTCTATCGTGGGGCCGGGGCCATGCTCGAACGGGCTTTGATCACCTTTATGCTTGATCTACACACCAAGGAACACGGTTATCAGGAGGTCTTACCGCCATTCATCGTCAATGAGGACTCCATGATCGGTACCGGACAGCTCCCCAAATTCAAAGAAGACCTCTTCAAACTGGAAGACTGGGATTATTATTTGGTTCCTACGGCAGAAGTCCCGGTGACCAACCTCCATCGAGACGAGATCCTGCCTGAGGAGGCTTTACCCCTTTACTACACCTCTTATACTCCATGTTTTCGGGCTGAGGCCGGGTCTCATGGGCGGGATGTGCGCGGGATCATCCGTCAGCACCAATTCAATAAGGTAGAATTGGTTAAGTTTGTCACGCCGGAGACCTCTTATGACGAATTAGAATCCCTCCTCCTTGATGCCGAGGAGGTCCTTCAGAGGCTCGGGCTACCATATCGGGTGGTCATTCTCTGCACCGGAGATCTGGGTTTTGCCGCGGCCAAGACCTATGACATAGAGGTCTGGGCCCCAGGACAGAATCGTTTCGTCGAGATCTCTTCTTGTAGCAATTTTGAGGACTATCAGGCCCGTCGGGCCAACATTCGTTATCGCCCTAAGGAAGGCAAAAAACCCCGATTCCTTCACACCCTTAATGGTTCAGGCTTGGCCGTAGGTCGAACGGTGATGGCCATCCTTGAGAACTACCAACAAAAGGACGGAACAGTGGTGGTACCGGAGGTCTTGAGGCCTTATATGGGTGGCTTAGAGGTCATCGAGCCGCAGAAAAATTTCTTTTGATTTAGTGCTGTTTACTTTCCTGGCCGCTTCAAAGATGTGTTTATCCAAGGCTTCCTCGATGGGAAGGGGATATTTTCCGGTAAAACAGGCCAGGCAATATTCGTGTTCGTTCCTCTTGGCCGCGGAAAGGAGCCCCTCAAGGCTTAAGTAATGCAAGAGATCGAGCTCTAAATAGCGCCGGATCTCTTCTACCGAATGTTTGGCTGCAATTAGCTCTCCACAGGTAGGAAAGTCTATACCATAAAAACAAGGAAACCTGATCGGCGGACAACTAATGAGCATACTGATCGAATAGGCCCCGGCCTCTCGAATGGACTTGATCCTCGTTCGGCTGGTAGTCCCCCGGACCAGGGAGTCATCCACTACCGCGACTTTTTTACCACGCAAGATCTCGCGCACTGGATTTAGCTTCACCCGTACGGAAAAATCGCGCATGCTTTGAGAAGGCTGGATAAAGGTCCGCCCGACGTAGTGGTTTCTGATCACCCCCATCTCAAAGGGGAGCCCGGCGGCTTGGGCGTACCCGATGGCCGCGTAATTACCAGAGTCCGGAAAAGGCATGACGAAATCAGCCTCCACTCGGCACTCCTTGGCCAATTCATACCCCAGGCGTTTACGAAAGGCATAGACATTTTGGTTGTAGATGTAGCTATCCGGCCGGGCAAAATAGATAAACTCAAAGACACAATGGGCCAAGCGATTGGACTTGAGCCCCTCATAAGAGGTAAGCCCGTTTTCGTCAATCACCAAGATTTCCCCCGGGGCCACGTCGCGGAGATATTGGGCCTGGACCAGATCCAAGGCACAGGTCTCCGAGGCCACGATGTAACCGCCATTTAACATACCCAAACAAAGGGGTCTGAAACCATAAGGGTCACGGAAGGCAATCAGTTTGTCTTGGGCCAGGAGGACGATGGAATAAGCCCCTTCAATAAGACCCATGGTCTCCCGGATAGACTCGATCAAACCTTTGCGCATGGACTTGGCCAGGAGGTGGACGATCACCTCGCTGTCCATAGTGGTCTGAAAGATGGAACCCCCGGCCTCAAGCTCGGCACGTAGGCGATGGGCATTGACCAGGTTGCCGTTATGGGCCAAGGCAAAGGTCTTTTGTTCATGAGTGACGCAGAAGGGTTGGGCATTTTTGATGTTCGTCGACCCGGTGGTGGAATACCGAACATGTCCAACGGCTATATGTCCTTTTAGTTCGTTCAGGATGGCCTCGTTAAAGACATCGGCCACCAACCCCAGACCTCGATGCTCCCGGACCTCTTCCCCGTCGGAGACGGCAATCCCGGTGCTTTCTTGCCCTCGATGCTGAAGGGCATAAAGCCCGAAATAGGCAATCTTAGCCGCCTCTTTATGTCCAAAGACACCGATTACGCCACACATGGTTGCCCACCTTATTCTATTGCTCCGCCCACGACGATTTCTGGTATACGCAACGTGGGCTGTGCATCTGAGACAGGTACACCCTGTCCATCCTTGCCGCAAGTCCCGATGGCAAACCCCAGATCATTGCCTACCATGTCGATCATTTGAAGCACCTGCGGTCCGTTACCGGAGATAGTCGCCCCGCGAACCGGTTCCCCGACAAGGCCCTTTTCGATCAGATAACCCTCGGCCACTTCAAAGACGAAATTACCAGAGATGGTGTCTACCTGACCACCACCCATCTTTTTGACCAAGAGGCCCTTTTCTACACTTCGAATAATGGCCTCTGGCGGCGTATCCCCGGGGGCAATATAGGTATTGCTCATCCGGGGGATGGGACGAAAGCGATAAGATTCACGCCGGCCATGGCCGTTGGATTTGACCCCGGCCTTCATGGCCGAAAGGCGATCATAGAGAAAGGTCTTGAGCACGCCGTCTTCGATGAGCACCGTCTTCTCCGGCCATACTCCCTCGTCATCAAATTGGTAAGACCCCCGCTGATAAAGGAGGGTGGGATCGTCAATTACCGTGATCAGGGGAGAGGCCACCTGTTCTCCGAGGCGTCCGGTATAGACCGAAAACCCCTCGGCAGCCAGATCTGCCTCTAAGCCATGACCCACGGCCTCGTGGATCATGGTTCCGCCGGCCTCTGAGGAAAGGACCACCGGCATAGTCCCCCCCGGGGCCTTTCGAGCCCCTAACATGAGCAAGGCCCTTTTGGCGGCCTTTAAGGCGATTTCCTCTGGAGTAGTCTTTTCAAAGATCTCAAGACCTATGGCCCCGCCCACCGGTTCATACCCGGTCTGGATGACCTCTCCCTCTCGCGCCACCACCTGAACCGCAAGCAGGGTGTAAAGCCTTTCTCCAGAGATCCAGTTCCCTTCGGTATTTACGATGGTGATCTCTTTGTGCACATCCTGGTAAATGACTTGGACCTGAACTACTTTGGGCGAGACCCCACGGGCCACTTGGTTGGCCTCTTGGACCAGTTTGACCTTGGTAGAGAGGGGTTCTTCATAAGGGAGTCTCTTTATCTCAACAGGAGGGACCTTATGTCGATCTGAAAGGACTACCTCTTTTTTTTCTTCACCGGTAAGCTTTCTGAGCTCTAGGGCCAGGGCCTCAAGGTTTTCAAAGGACATGTCGTTGGAATAGGCATAGGCCGTATGAAAATCGCCATAGATGACCCGTAGCCCTACCCCGGCATCCACGCCGGTAACCGCCTTCTCTAAGCGATTATTTTCCAAGACGATATAGGTGGTAATGGTGCGTTCGAAATAGAGATCAGCAAAGAGCCCTTTGCCACAAGCAAGAGCGAGGATCTTTTCCACTCCTTTAGGGACCATGATTTTCTCCTTTTAGGTTTTGGAGGAGGCCTTCGAATTCGTCTTTGCTCGGGTATCCTAAACGACCATAATCTTTGAGGGAAGAGGCCGCCAAGGCCGCGGCCAGAAGACCAGCCTCAAAAGGCGAAAGACCTTTCTTGAGCCCGGCAATGACTCCAGCGTCAAAGACGTCTCCAGCCCCGGTGTTA
>CAZKEG010000042.1:0-9214 GCA_964551715.1 uncultured Thermodesulfobacteriota bacterium | reverse complement strand
GCCAGGGGGCTAAAAGCCTGGTTTACCAAGCAGGTGGTGCATATTGAATGGATAGATTTTGCGGCCAGTCGATTGGAAGAAGCTCTTTTGTAAAATAGGAGGTATTGGCAGAGCTAATGGTAGAGGCTCCTAAATTAAGAAAGAAGACTTTCCCCTTCCAAGATGTTCCTCAAGCAAAGCAGAAGAGGAGGTCCTACCTAGTCCTTTTCAAGCCCTCAAACCCTTAAGCGGGAATTTGGATTCGTTGCTTCTCATCTGGTTTGGGTTAATCTTGAGAGAAAAATTCTAAGGGGTGATCCATGGCCGATTTTGTCCATCTGCATCTTCATACCGAATGGAGCCTCTTAGACGGAGCGATCCGCCTGAAGGATCTCTTTGTCCAGGCCCAAGAGTTTGGCTATGAGGCCGTGGCCATTACCGATCATGGGACCCTCTTTGGGCTCATCCATTTCTATGAAAAGGCCCTTGAAGTCGGTATAAAACCCATCTTGGGCTGTGAAGTCTACGTGGCCCCAGGGTCGCGTTTTGATCGTAAGGCCAAGAGTGCCTATGAGGCCGGTTATCACCTCATTCTCCTCTGTGAAAACGAAGTTGGCTACCGAAATCTCCTAAAACTTTGTACCCTGGCCCATTTTGAGGGCTTTTATTGGAAACCCCGCGTTGATAAAGAACTCCTTCGGCAATACCATGAGGGCCTCATTGCCCTTTCCGCCTGCCTGCACGGTGAGATCCCGGCGGCCATCATTCGTGGTCAGATGGATAAGGCCAAAAGACTGGCCCAAGAATACGCCTCCATTTTTCCGGGGCGTTTTTATCTGGAACTCCAGGAAAACGAACTACCTGAGCAAAAAAAGGTAAACGAGGCCCTGGTGGAACTGGCCAAGGATTTAGGGCTCCCACTGGTGGCCACCAATGATTGCCATTATCTCCGCCCGGAAGACGCCCGGGTACATGATGTGCTCCTCTGCATCCAGACCAACAAGACCATCCATGATGAAAACCGTATGCGCTTTTCCACCGATAAACTCTATTTCGCCTCCCCAGAGGAGATGATCGCCCGTTTTTCCTGGTGTCCGGAGGCGATAGAAAATACGATAAAGATTGCCGAACGCTGCCGTATCAAGATTGACCTAGGCAAACATCATTTCCCCCGCTACCCCATCCCTGAGGGTCGTACCTATGAAGAGATCTTCGAGGAAAAGGCCCGGGCTGGTTTTGAAAAACGCCTAGCCGAACTAAAGGAATACCCCGGGCTGGCCGCTTCGGAAAAGGAATATCGTGAACGCCTGGAATATGAACTCGAAATTATCAAGAAGAAAGGCTTTGCCAGCTATTTTCTCGTGGTTTCGGACTTTATTGCCTGGGCCAAGGCCCAGGGTATCCCTGTAGGGCCTGGTCGTGGTTCAGCCGCTGGTTCTTTGGTGGCCTTTTCCATGGGAATCACCAACCTTGATCCCATTCGTCATGGTTTGTTGTTTGAACGTTTCTTAAACGTCGAGCGCGAAAGCCTCCCGGATATTGACGTCGATTTCTGTATGCGCCGCCGTGAAGAAGTAATTCACTACGTAAGGGAGAAATACGGCGGGCAGGAATACGTGGCCCAAATCGCCACCTTCGGCCAAATGAAGGCCCGGGCCGTGGTACGGGACGTAGGCCGCGCCTTGGGTATGCCTTATCCCGAGGTAGACCGCATCGCCAAGCTCATTCCAGAGACCCCAGGCATTACTCTGGATCAGGCCCTAGCCCAGGAGCCGCATCTGCGGGAGTTGATAGAAAAAGACCCGCAAGTGGCAGAACTCATCGCTATTGCCCGCGTACTTGAAGGACTTCCGCGGCATTCCTCCACCCATGCCGCCGGGGTGGTCATCTCCGATGCCCCGCTCACAAACTATTGCCCGCTGATGAAGGGTGAGGCCGACGAAATCGTTACCCAGTTCGACATGAAGGCTGTGGAAAGGGTTGGCCTCATTAAGTTTGACTTTCTAGGATTAAGGACTCTTACCATCATTGATCATACCGTCCAATTGGTCAAAGAACACTACGGGGAAGAGATCGACCTTGAACGTCTTCCCCTAGACGACTCAAAGACTTACGAACTCCTGCGGCGCGGGGATACCGACGGCGTGTTCCAATTGGAATCTTCAGGGATGAAGGACCTCCTCATCCGGATACAACCCTCTAATTTCAACGACCTCATTGCCATCCTGGCCCTCTATCGCCCTGGGCCGCTTGAATCCGGCATGGTCGATCAATACATCAAGGCCAAACACGGTGAGGTAGAAGTAACTTACCTCGTGCCAGAACTTGAACCCATTCTGAAAGAGACCTACGGAGTTATCGTCTATCAGGAACAGGTGATGAAGATTGCCCAGGTCCTGGCAGGCTACAGCCTGGGTGAGGCCGACATCCTGCGTCGAGCCATGGGGAAGAAGAAGCCCGAGGTCATGGCTGCACAGAAGGAACGCTTTGTCCGCGGGGCGGTGGAACGCGGTATCCCAGAAGACAAGGCCATCCAGATCTTTGACCTGATGGAGAAGTTTGCTGGCTACGGCTTTAACAAGAGCCACTCAGCGGCCTATGCCCTGGTGGCCTTTCAAACGGCCTACCTCAAGGCCCATTACCCCTTGTGTTTCATGACCGCCCTCCTCTCCTACGAAATGGAAAAGGCCGAGCAGGTGGTCAAATATGTCCACGTCTGCCGCCAGATGGGCATTGACATCCTGCCCCCGGATATAAACGAAAGCGACGTGGCCTTTACCATCTCTGGAGGGAAGATACGTTTCGGGTTGGCGGCAGTGAAAAACGTCGGTGAAGGGGCCATCGAAGAGATCCTTAAGGCCCGTCGTGAGGGAGGCCGGTTTAAGTCCCTTGAGGATTTCTGTCTAAGGGTAGACCTGAAAAAGGTCAACCGCCGGGTGCTTGAGGCCTTGATCAAGAGCGGGGCTATGGATTCCCTCGGGGCTACCCGGGCAGCACTCATGGAAGTACTTGATAAGATGCTTGATTGGGTACAAGCCAGACGTAAGGCCCGGGAAATGGGCCAGGTTTCGATCTTTGATTTGACCGTTCAGGACACCGCGCCCCAGAGCCCAATCAAGGTCCCTGATCTCCCAGAATGGCCCCCTTCGATGAAGCTTGCTTATGAAAAGGAGGCCCTGGGGTTTTATATCAGTGGCCATCCCCTTGAGCCCTACAAAGAATGGCTTGCACAGCTCAGCCCTTACACTATTACCTCTTTGGAAAAGGTCCCGGAAAGGACCAAAGTGGCCTTTGGGGGAGCAGTCTCGGCCCTTAAGGTCGTCAATACCCGAAAAGGCGGTCGTATGGCCTTTGTCCACCTAGAAGACGGGGAAGACACGGTGGAGGTGATTGTGTTTCCCGATCTCTTTCGCCGCACACGTGAAGTGCTTGAGGCCAAGGAATTGGTCTTTGTGGTTGGGACTTTAGAGAAGGAAGAAGAAAACCGTCGAGTCCTTGCCGAACAGATCGTCCCTATCAAAGAGGCCCCTAAGATCGCCCGTGGCCGGGTGAACTTGGTCTTACACGGAGAGGAACTCAGGCCGGAGCAATTACACATGCTCAAAGAAATCCTTTCCGAAAGCCGAGGCAATTTCCCGGTAAGTCTAATCCTTAAATTTACCGAAGGAGAGGTAGCTATTGATCTGTCGAATTATCAGGTGGAACCACGGCCAGAACTCAGCAAGACCTTGAAGGAAGTCTTCGGTTACATCCCCCTTAAAGTGAACTTAGAAATTTAGTTCCAAATTGTATCCTTGGTTGTCCCCTAAAGTGAGGTTGGGTATGTTCTGCCTATTATGGTCCGACCGGCCATTCGGGTGGAAAACCTGACCAAGAGATATGGTCCCATAGAGGCCTTAAAAGGTATCAATTTCGAGATCACCGCTGGAGAGCTTTTTGCTCTGCTCGGGCCCAACGGGGCCGGGAAGACGACTACCATTCGCATCCTCTCCGGCCTCACTCGCTCAAGCGGAGGGCAGGTCTATTTTTTTGACTTGAATATCTTTGAAAGACCACTTGAGGCCAAAAAGATGGCTGGTCTGGTCCCGCAGACCATAAACCTTGATCTTGAGCTTACGGTCTGGGAAAACCTCCTCATCCATGGGCTCCTTTTTGGTCTTAGTCGAAGGGAGATTCGGGAGCAGGCGATAAAGCTTTTAGAGTTTGCCGAACTTTACGAGAGACGAAAGCACAAGGTGCGCACCCTCTCTGGAGGCCTTAGACGGAGGCTCTTGATCACTCGGGCCCTGATGCATGAGCCTCGCATCCTCTTCCTTGATGAACCTACCGTTGGTCTTGATCCCCATATCAGACGCCGGCTTTGGGCCCTGATCAAACGCATCCAACAACAGGGGACAACCATCCTCTTAACTACTCATTACATTGAAGAGGCGGAATTTTTGGCTGATCGGGTGGCCTTTATTGATCAGGGAGAAATCGTAGTCATCAATACACCAGAGAACCTGATGAAACGATTGGGAGAATTCGCCGTGGACATCGTCAGTGAGACCGGACTCGAGACCAAATATTTCAAGACCAAGACTGAGGCCGAAAGGGCCATGCTTGAGTTGGCCAAAGGGGATAAGAGCGTCACTCTACGCCGAGTCAACCTAGAAGACGCCTTTGTTTACTTTATCGGTAAACGGGTATGAAGGGCTTTTTGGCCGTCTATCTCCGAGAGATGCTGATTATCTGGCACCGCCTGCCGAGGATGCTCCTTTCTTTTTCCATCTCTCCGGCCCTCTACTTGGTGGCCTTTGGCTTTGGGTTGGGAAAACACATGATGGTTGGAGGTAGACCTTATTTGGAATTCCTCGTCCCCGGGCTTATCGCTGCCTCTTCCATGACTCAGGGCTTCGGCATAAACGTCGAAATAAACGTGGCCCGTTTTTATTTTCGCGTCTTTGAGGAGATCCAGGCGGCCCCAGTCTCAAACCTTGCCTACGTCTTGGGAGAGATCCTTTCCGGAGTAACACGGGCCTCCCTCTCAGTGGTGGTCATTATCCTTATCACCCATTTGGCTGGAGTGAGGCTCTCTTATGGCTTGACTCTCTGGTTAGGGGTGCTTCTTAATGCCTTTGTCTTTTCCGCCCTGGGAGTGGCCTCGGCCATGATCATCAAGTCCCACGCAGATCAGGCCTTGATCACCAATCTCATCATCACTCCCATGGCCTTCTTGGGAGGGACCTTTTTCCCAGTAGAAAACATGCCCCGTCTGGTCCAGATTATGTTAAAGGCCCTGCCCTTGACCCATGCCTCACACCTGATCCGTCAGGCAGCCTACGGCAGGGGACTCATCCTTCATTCCTTGGTCATCCTCTGTGTCCTTGCCTTAGCAGGGCTCCTCTTGGCCTATTGGTCGGTAGACAAGGCCAAGGATTGATGGATCAATTTGTCACAGAAATGTCACAGTTTAAAAACTGACATAAGTCATAAAATCCGCTAAGGATTGGATAGCTCTTTGTCCGAGGTCAAGATGAAAGAACCGGCTCCTGGCGGTCATCTCAAATATGACCTTGCCTTTCAAAAGATAGCCACCGGCATGGGACTCCTGGTGGTGGTCTTAGTCGTTGGCATCTTTATTACCCTGGTGATCGAATCCTGGCCTTCAATCAAGGCCTTTGGCCTGCGTTTTCTCTGGACCACCACCTGGGACCCGGTATCCCTCCAATTCGGTGCCCTTCCCTTTTTGGTAGGTACGCTCATTACCTCTTTTTTGGCCTTGATTATGGCCGCTCCTTTTGCCCTGGCCGGAGCTATTTTTTTAGGTGAGATCGCCCCTCCCCGGTATGCCAATCCGGTCTCCTTTATCATAGAGCTTTTGGCTGGTATCCCCTCGGTCATCTATGGCCTTTGGGCCTTGTTTTATCTCGTCCCCTTGGTACGTTGGTTTGAGATAAAGATCGGCGCCCCGCCCTTTGGCCTAGGGCTCTTTACCGCCTCTTTGGTCTTGGCCATCATGATCCTGCCTTATGCCCTTTCGGTGGCCCGGGATGTCATCCGTCTGGTGCCTGACGATCTCAAAGAGGCGGCTTACGGGCTTGGCGCCACGCAGTGGGAGACCATTCGTCACGTAATACTTCCTTATGCCCGTTCAGGGATCTTTGCCGGCATCGTCCTGGCCTTGGGGCGGGCCTTGGGCGAGACTATGGCCGTTACCATGGTCATTGGGAATCGTTCGGCCATGCCGCAAAGCCTGTGGGACTTGGCCAATACCATGGCCAGTGTCATTGCCAATGAGTTTACCGAGGCCACCGAAGACGTTCACCTCGCGGCCTTGGTGGAGATCGGGCTCTTGCTATTTATTATCACTGTTATCGTTAATCTCCTGGCGAGGATAATCATCATCAGACTCAAGGTAAAATGACAAACGAGACCTATCCTACTCATGAAAAAAGGCGAGGGTTCAAAAATAAGGTTATCATTGGGATCATTATCATTTTGGCCTTGCTGCCGGCTGTCCCCCTCTTTTTGATCCTGATCAATATCCTCAAAGAAGGATTAAGTGCCTTAAGCCTTGGTTTTTTGTTTCATTTACCAAAACCCCCGGGAGAAGAAGGCGGAGGCATCAGTAATGCCCTGGTGGGAACCTTTTTCATCGTCGGCCTCTCGGTCATCATTGGTGTGCCAGTCTCTATCTTGGCCGGGGTCTATCTCTCTGAATATGGAAAGGATTCCAAACTGGCGGAGGTGATTCGCATCTCCGCCGACGTCCTCCAAGGGGTCCCTTCTATTGTCATCGGCATTGTAGCCTATGCCTGGGTCGTTAGACCTATGGGGCATTTTTCCGCCCTCTCTGGTAGCGTGGCCCTGGCGCTTATGATGATCCCGGTGGTGGTGAGGACCACCGAAGAGGTCCTACGCCTGGTCCCAGACATCCTGCGCGAGGCCTCCTTGGCCCTAGGGGTACCTTATTGGCGAACGGTCTTAAAGGTGGTCCTGCCCACAGGCATGGTCGGGGTCACCACTGGCATTCTCATTGCGGTGGCCAGAATTGCCGGAGAGACGGCCCCTTTGCTCTTTACCGCCTTTGGTAATCAATTCATGACCTGGAATCCAATGGAACCCATGAATGCCTTGCCTCTGGTTATCTTTAATTACGCCACCAGCCCGTATGAAGATTGGTGGCGTCAGGCCTGGGGGACGGCGGTGATCCTTACCTTTATGGTCCTTGGGCTAAATATCCTTTCGCGTCTATTGGCTCGGCGTATCGCTGGCGAGAAATAGGAGGCCGGAGCATGGAGACCCTGCCGATCATCTTTCGGACCGAAGACCTTTGCGCCTACTACGGTGATTTTATGGCCATTAAACACGTCACCATTTCCATTCCTGAAAAACAGGTGACCGCCATCATGGGGCCTTCGGGGTGTGGAAAGACCACCTTTATCCGTTGCCTTAACCGTCTCCATGAGCTTACTCCCGGGGCCAGGATTTCGGGGAAGATCTTCCTGCGGGACGAAGACATCCTCAAACTTGACCCCATCGTGGTCCGCCGGAAGGTGGGCATGGTCTTTCAGCGTCCAAACCCCTTTCCGACTATGACCATTTATGAAAACGTCTTGGCTGGCTATAAGTTATTAGGTATCAAGATCCCCCGCCAGGTGGCGGATTTCATCGTGGAGGAGGCCTTACGCAAGGCCGCCCTTTGGGACGAGGTCAAGGATATCCTACACCGGCGTGGGACCTTTCTCTCCGGTGGGCAACAACAAAGGCTCTGTATTGCTCGGGCCTTGGCGGTCAAACCCGAAGTCCTCTTGATGGATGAACCCACCTCCGCCCTTGATCCCAAGGCCACCCTCCAGATAGAAAACCTAATCGTCGAACTCAAAGAGACTGTTACCATCGTAATCGTTACCCACAATATGCCGCAGGCCGGTCGTATTTCAGACTATACGGCCTTCTTTTATCTTGGAGAACTGGTTGAGTTTGGTCCGACAGCCGAAGTCTTTACCAATCCCAAAGATCCCAGGACGGAGGAATATCTCACCGGTAAGTTTAGTTAGGCCTCAAGACTGTAGAATTTTGAGACCAAATCAGGTAAAACCTATCCAAAAGTGAGGAGGATTATATGAGTGTCCTTCTACAAAAAGATTTACAAGAGATAAAAAGGTATCTCCTAGAGATGTGTCGTTTGGTCATGGAATCGGTAAAGACAGCGGTTAAGGCCTTTGAAGAACAAGATACTGAATTGGCCAAGCGTGTCATCGAACAAGACGAAAAGATAGACGCCATTGAGAATGATATCCTACATTTCTGTCTCAAGATCTTGGCCTTGCATCATCCCTTGGCCATTGATCTGCGCTTTATCACCTCGGCCATGAGCATGATTCGCGATCTAGAACGCCTGGGGGATCAAGCGGTTAATATCGCCGAATTAGTCCCGGACCTGGCCCAGAGGACACGTATCTTTACCTGCCCGGTGGATTTGAAGGACATGGCCCATGAAGCCCTGGCCATGCTGGAAGGGGCCATCGATGCCTTTGTCACCCAGGATACTATCAAGGCCTGTGATATCTGCCTTCGGGATGAAAAGGTCGACCGCTACAAAGAGATTGTTATTAACGAAGCCATAGAATGCATGGAACATAACTCCCGCGTCATAAGAACGGGTGTTGATTACATCATCGTGGCCCAAAATTTGGAACGCGTGGCGGACTTGGCTACTAATATAGCCGAAGAGGTAATCTATATTGTTGAGGGGCAGATTGTAAGACATCAGGTGATTTGTCATCAACTCATCTGCGAAAAGAAGGCGGAAAAACAAAAGAAAAAAGAAGTAACTGATCAAGAAGAGATATTCAAGAAATCTCCCAAAAAAGAACTGTTTGAATGTTTAGAAAATCATGCAAGGCACGTTCTCACTTGTACTGAACGTTTACCGGATGCCTTAATAGCTTATTTCAAACAGGATTATACTAGTTGCCAAAAGATCTCTCAAGAAATTACTAATATTGAACGAGAGGCTGACCGTATCAAACAAAACATTCGAGCACACTTACCCCATGGTATCATTATGCCTGTAGATAGATTTGAATTATTTCTTTATTTAAAAGAACAGGATGCCGTGGCTGATGCCATCGAAGACATCTTAAAATGGCTTACTTTCCGGCACACAAAAGTTGATGATTTAATAGCTCAACAAATGCTTACCTTAGCCAAATTAAATATAGAAACCTCTAAACTATTGATACCTCTC
>CAZKEG010000041.1:0-9251 GCA_964551715.1 uncultured Thermodesulfobacteriota bacterium | reverse complement strand
GTAGGGAATCGGCTACAAAGACGATGCCATCCACCCCTTTTAGGACCAATTTCCTGGTGGCCCGATAATGTGACTGCCCTGGGACGGTATAGAGCTGGATGCGGATGTTCAGACCGTGTATTTGGCCCAAGTTAATGGGCAGGAGATCGAAAAAAAGGGTTCGATCTCCTCGTGTTTCAATGGTGAGAAGTTTCCCGCGATATTTTTCGCTAACGGCGTTATAGATGTAGAACAGATTGGTTGTTTTCCCGGAGCGCCCCGGGCCGTAATATACTATCTTGCAATGAATTTCGCGTCGATTGAGATCTATAAGGGCCATCAGCGTTCAATTTTCCGCCAATAAGTCTAAGAGCTCTTGTGCTACTTGATTGACTCGTAAACGGACTAGGCCTAGGGGGATTTCATCGGTGAAGATGGTCACCAGGATGAAATCCTTACCTACCTTACTAAAGTGGATATTGTCTTTTTTGCCTTTGTGATAAAGGATAGAAAAGTCTTCCTCGCCGATTAGTTTAGCGATCTGGGCGGTAGCGCCGAAATTGGCTGCAGCTAAAGCAGCCAAGGAGGTGGTGTCTACGCCGTTGTCATTTCCAGAAGCAACGATGACGTTGCCTGCCTCGTCAATCAAAATGGCCAAGGAGACCCCTACGGAAAGTAAATGACTGTCGAGGACCTTTTGGAGTTGCTTGGCCTTTTGACTCGTGACCACCATGGTACTCATGACACTTACTTTTTCGGCACATGGTTAGGCCCTCTTGAAATTTTTAGAAAAGAGGCCTTCCGACCGAAAGGTAAAGAAAAAATGCTTTGAAGAAAAATTTTTTGGAAATTCAGAATGGATATCTCTAAAAAGCTAGAGAAGATAGAACGTCTGCCCACCTTGCCTCAAATCAGCCAGCGCATCTTTAATGCTTTAGAAGAAGAGGTTTCGGCCCAGAAGCTCGAAAAGATCATTTCGGAGGATCAATCTCTGGCTGCTCGATTGCTCAAATTGGCCAATTCACCCATTTATCGTGGGGCCCAACCGGTGACCAATCTGAGGCAAGCGGTTGTGCGTTTGGGTACAGGAGAGGTGCGTAATGTAGTCCTTACCGCCGCCTTGAAATATATGCTCAAGCCCACGACTACCTACAAAAAGTTTGATATTACCCGCCTTTGGATACATGCCTTGGCCGTTGCCCGGGCGGTCTATTTGCTGGCCTCTGAAGAAAGGCACCCTGATCCCAATACAGTTTATACCGCAGGGCTTTTACATGATATCGGCCGTTTGGCCATAGCCGTCTTTTTTCCCGAGGAGTTTCTTCACATTTTGGCCCTTTGTGAGGCTAAAGGGATTTCGTTTCACGAGGCCGAAAAAGAATTGGGCATTGATCATGCCGCCATTGGGGCCGAGGTGGCGGCCAAGTGGCGCTTTTCAGAGGTCTTGATCGAGGCCATTAGATGGCACCATATCCCCAAAAACGAACACGGCCTTAATCAGATGGCCTTTCTGGTCTTTAAGGCCGACATTGTCGCCCGCATAGTAGGGCTTAGCCCGGAAGAAAACTTTCAAAAATTACCCAAATGGCCTGCCAGTCTACCCCTTAATAAAAAAATCCTCTCCAAGGTAGTAGGTATTCTCAAAAAAGAGAAGGACGATTTAATCGCCTCCTGGCAAGACGTTTTGAATGCCTGAGATCGAAGAATTCCAATTTTAGACCAGAAAATATAAAAAAAAGTATTTGCGTTAACTAGGCAGAGAATTTAAGCGAATTTTTGTAAGATATTTTAAAAGATATGGGTCTTTCTTGGTTGACATAAAAAATAAACGCTACTAAGGTCGCTTTGTAGCCTAATTATAGGTGTAAAATCCTTCAAGGAGGTAAATAGATGGGTGAAATTAAGAAACACGACACACCAATGGTTAGTGAGTTGAAAAAGGGTCCTTGGCCGAGTTTTGTAGATGACATTGAGACCTACGGAGAAAAGCATAAGAAGCAGTGTTGTTTTGATCTCCTTGGGCAGTTAGAGCTTTCCTACAAACATAAGGAGACCCACTGGAAGCACGGTGGTATCGTTGGTGTCTTCGGTTATGGTGGAGGCGTTATTGGTCGTTATTCCGACCAGCAGGATAAGTTTCCGGCCATCTGGGCCTTCCATACCATCCGTGTCAATCAGCCGGCCTCAAAGTTTTATCATACTTCGGCCTTGCGGAAGCTCTGTGAGATCTGGGATCACCGTGGTAGCGGTATGACTAACTTCCACGGTTCTACCGGTGACATGGTCCTTTTGGGCACGGTCACCGAGCAGTTAGAGCCGGTTTTCTTTGACCTTACCCACCAGATGAATATGGACCTTGGTGGTTCTGGTTCGAACTTGCGTACCCCTTCTTGCTGTGTGGGTAAGGCCCGTTGTGAGTTTGCCTGCATTGATACGCAGGAATTGTGTTACGATCTGACCATGACTTATCAGGATGAGCTTCACCGTCCGGCCTTCCCCTATAAGTTTAAGTTTAAGATCTCTGGTTGCCCAAACGACTGTGTGGCAGCCATCGCCCGGGCGGATTTCTCCATTATTGGTACTTGGATTGATGACATTCGTATCGACCAGGAGGCGGTAAGGGCCTATGTAGGCGGTGAGCTCAAACCCAACGCCGGTGCCCATGCCGATCGTGATTGGGGTCCGTTTGATATCCAAAAAGAGGTCATTGAACTTTGTCCTACCAGGTGTATGAGCTGGGATGGTAATAAACTTACTATTAATAATAAGGAATGTATCCGTTGTATGCACTGTATCAACGTCATGCCCGAGGCCCTGCGTCCGGGGACGGATACCGGAGCTACCATTCTGATGGGCGCTAAGGCCCCGATCCTTGAGGGGGCTCAGATGTCCACGGTCATGATTCCATTTATCCGCATTGAGCCTCCTTATGACAACCTGAAAGAGATTGTTGACAATGTTTGGATGTTCTGGATGGAAGAGGGTAAGAACCGTGAGCGTCTCGGTGAGTTGATGCAGCGTGTCGGTCTGGCCAACTTTGTTGAGATCGTCAAGCTTAAGCACATCCCGCAGATGATCCGTGAGCCTCGGTCTAACCCGTATGTGTTCTGGAAAGAAGAAGAGGTTCCTGGCGGATGGAAGCGTGATATTAAGGAATTCCGTAAGCGTCACCCGGCTTAATAAAACAAGAGGGCCTGTCCCTCTGAACTAAAAAGTTTAAATCGCAAGGAGGTTTAAGTATGGCAAATGAAATCTATGAAAAAATTCAAAGTGCTCAATTAGATGAGATCTATTCCAAACCTTATGATCCGGAGTTAGGGGAAAAGTTATACAATCCCCAGAAACCGATGGAGAACCGGATTACCGATATCGGTCCTCCGTACTATGCCCAGTTCTTCCCGCCGGTCATCAAGAAGAACTATGGCAAGTGGGTAAAACACGAGATCATTCAACCCGGTGTGATCAAGTACACCAGTGAGACTGGTGATGTGGTATATGTAGTCCGTTGTGGGACGCCGCGTTTGATTACCACCGATTTGATTCGGGACATCTGTGAACTGGCGGATAAGTACTGTGAGGGTTATGTCCGTTGGACGACCCGAAACAACGTCGAATTCCACGTCACTAATGAAGAGACCCTAAAGGCGCTGCTTGAGGATCTCAAGAATCTTAAGCATCCGTCTGGTTCATATAAGCTTCCTGTAGGCGGTACCGGATGCTGCGTGACCAATATCGTCCACACCCAGGGTTGGGTGCACTGCCATACCCCGGCCATCGATGCCTCGGGTATTGTTAAGTCGGTGATGGATGAATTGTTTGACTACTTCCAGACCATGAAACTCCCGGCCAAGGTGAGGATCGCCTTGGCTTGTTGTTTGAACATGTGCGGTGCGGTCCACTGCTCTGATATCGCCATCCTCGGTATCCATCGTAAGCCTCCGCTAGTAGAGGACGACCGTCTTGAGGCCGTATGTGAGATTCCTCTGGCTATTGCGGCTTGTCCTCTTGGGGCCATCAAGCCGGCCACGGTAGAGATCGACGGTAAGAAGAGAAAGACCGTCCGAGTCAACGAACAGCGTTGTATGTTCTGTGGTAACTGTTATACTATGTGTCCGGCCATGCCTCTGGCTGACGGTGAGGGTGACGGTGTGGCTATCTTGGTCGGTGGTAAGATCTCTAACCGTATTTCTCCGCCGAAGTTCTCCAAGTTGGTCATTCCTTATATCCCGAATGAACCGCCGCGGTGGCCGACTACAGTACAGACGGTAAAGAAGATCCTTGAGACCTATGCCCAGCATGCTCGTAAGTATGAGCGGTTGGGTGAATGGGCCGAGCGGATTGGTTGGGAGCGCTTCTTTGAAATTTGTGATATTCCGTTTACTGAAAAGACTATGGATGATTACCGCTTGGCCTATGATACCTATCGTACTTCTATGCACTTTAGGTTTACTAGCCATGTGGAAATTAAATAAAGGAGGGATTTTCTATGGATATTGAGGAGGTCAAACAGAAAATTATGGAGTTTATGGAGAAAAAGACCAAGTCCAAGTCCAAGATATATCTCAAGGACATGCAGCGGGCTCTCCCGGATGTAAAACCGATGATGATTAAAAAGGCGGCGAATGAATTGGTGCGCGAGGGGAAGCTTGAGTATTTCTCCACCGGTAGTACCGTGATGTACGGGATACCGGGTAGAGGTCAGGCGGTAGAATAGCCTCTAAAGGGGCCGGCAAAAGCCGGCCCTTTTTATTTTCCTGCTCAATTTTTTTCCTTTCTGCAGACATTAAAAACCCGGCTTACAAAAGAGTGGAAACTAAAGGAAAGTAAAATTTGGCGGCCCCACCGGGACTCGAACCCGGGTCTCTGGCGTGAGAGGCCAGTATCCTAGGCCACTAGACGATGGGGCCTTGGGTGAGACATAAATTAGTAGACCCTAAAGAGGGTGTCAAGAAGGAGCCAAGACTAAATTGTCACGATGGATGACCTCTTCCTGGGCAGAACCCAGGCGCTTAAGGGCCTCGCTGCTATGGCAACCGATAATCTGTTTTAGCTCTTCTGAAGAATAGTTGGTGAGCCCTAAGGCGATGGTCTGACCGTTTTCGTCACGGCATTCGACACAGGCCCCGCGAGGGAAGCTCCCTTCTACCTTTTTGATCCCGGCTGGGAGGAGGCTCTTTTGTCTCTCGCGCAGGGCGATGACTGCCCCTTGGTCGATGATCAAGGCCCCAGCCGGTCTTTGATGATAAGCGATCCAGAACTTCCTGGCGGAAAGAGATCTTTCCTCTGGGGCAAAGAAGGTTCCTATGTCTTCGCCGGAAAAGATCTTCTCTAGGATCAACCATTCTCTCCCTGGTCCAATAACCATGGGGACTCCTAAGGTGGTAACCATTTTGGCTGCCCTGATCTTAGAGACCATCCCCCCGCGACCGAACCGTCCAGGCCTTTTCCCGGCCATTTTTTCAATTTTTTGGTCTATGTTGCTCACTAAACTCACCCGCGGGGCCTTGGGATCTTCTCGGGGGTCTCTTTCGTAAAGGGCATCTACATCAGAGAGACAGATCAAGAGGTCAGCCCCAACCAACCCAACTACCATGGCCGCCAAGAGATCATTATCTCCGAATTGAATCTCTTCCACCGATACCGTGTCGTTTTCGTTAATGATGGGGATGAGGCCCCATTTGAGCAGGGTCTCCAGGGTATTTCTGGCCAAAAGATACCTTTTACGGTCTTCTAGATCCGTGCGGGTAAGCAAGACCTGGGCTACCTGTTGACCATATCGTTCAAAGGCCTCTTCATAGGCCTGGATGAGGCTGACCTGGCCGGTGGCGGCTAAGGCCTGTTTTTCGGTCAAAGAGAAGTCTTTTTTGGGGAACCCCAACTTTTTTCGCCCACAGGCGATGGCCCCGGATGAGACCAACAAGACCTCATAGCCCTGTCGTCGAAAACGAGAAAGCTCGGCAGAGAGATTGTCGATGACCTGACGGGAAAGTCCGTCCTCCCCGGTGATGACCGCACTGCCGACTTTGACCACCAAACGCCGAACTTTAGAGAGATATCTAGACCTAACGTTCATTTGGTTCAAAATTTGCGGTTTTCTGTAGTAAACGCCAGAGCCCTTCTAATAATTCTTTAATCCCTTCTCCGGTGGCAGCAGAGATAAGATAAACCGGAAGTCCTTTTTCCTCAAAGGAAGATTTGATTGGATCAAGTCTTTGCCTTTCGGTAACCAGGTCGATCTTGTTTAGGGCGATGGCCGCAGGCTTTTCCAAAAGGGCTGGATGGTAATGCCTCATTTCCTTTTGTAACAGTTCGAAGTCCTCGAAGACCTTTTCGTATTTAAAGGCCTCAAGGACATAGAGGAGCACTCGGGTGCGTTCGATGTGCCGGAGAAATTCAAGCCCGAGGCCTGCCCCTCGATGAGCCCCTTCGATAAGGCCCGGGATATCGGCCACGACAAAGGTCCTCTCTTCAGAGAGTTTTACCACTCCGAGGTTAGGGGTAAGGGTGGTAAAAGGGTAATCGGCTATTTTGGGCCTGGCCGCCGAGATCCTAGAAAGAAGGGTAGATTTCCCGACATTGGGCAGCCCCACCAAACCCACATCGGCGATGATCTTGAGCTCGAGGATAAGCCACCTTTCTTCCCCCGGCTGGCCTGGTTCGGCAAACCGCGGGGCCTGGCGCGTCGGGGTGGCAAAACGGGCGTTACCTCGGCCCCCTTTACCGCCGCGGGCCACCACGAAACGTTCTCCGTCACGGGTAAAATCATAGAGCACTTCTCCGGTCTCCGCGTCCCGAACCACCGTGCCCAAGGGGACCTTGAGAATAAGGTCGCGACCATCACGGCCCTTCATCTTTTTGCCCATTCCGGGGCGACCGTTTTCCGCCTGAAACTTGGTGCGATAGTGAAAGTCATAGAGGGTGTGTAGGTGGCGAGAAGCCTCTAAGATGACATCCCCTCCATCTCCTCCGTCTCCCCCGTCTGGCCCCCCTCGAGGGACATACTTTTCCCTTCGGAAGCTCACACAGCCGTGGCCCCCATCTCCGGCCTTTACGTAAATCTTTACCTGATCGACAAAGCGAGACATAGACAAAGGAAACCAGAAGACAGGGTCTTCGACAAGGAGATTATCTCAACCGAAGGACATAGTAGGCCAGTTTGTCAAAGAGGATGGTAATGTCAGAATTTTCGATCACCACGTGTTGGGGATGTTGAAGGGTGGTGGAGGCAAAATTGAGGATCCCCCTGATCCCTACCTTGATAAATCGATCAGCCACCTCTTGGGCCGCCTCTGAAGGGGTGGCAATGACCCCTATTTCGACCTGGTGTTCACGGACTACATAAGGAAGTTGTTCGATGGAGTACACATATACGTGATTGATCACCTGGCCGATCTTCTTTTCGTCTACTTCAAAGGCAGCTACAAACCTAAACCCCCTTTTGGAGAGTAAGTCGTAGGAGAGGAGCGCTCTTCCCAAATTTCCTACCCCGGCCAGGACCATAGGCCATTCTTGATCGGTACCCAGGATACGACGAATGTGTTTTAAGAGCCCCGGAGCCGAGTACCCCACCCCCCGTACCCCGAATTGGCCGAAATAAGAGAGATCCTTTCTTAATTGAGCTGAGTTGACCCCGCAGGCCCTGGCCAACTCTTCCGAACTGATTAATTCCCGACCATCTTGGATAAAACGTTCTAAAGCGCGGGCATAAATACCTAAACGATAGATGGTAATTCCTGAAATCTTGAAATCGGTCATCTTAAACTAGAGCGATCTGGGTTTTACACCAGAGACCTAAGAAAATTCAAAGTCTAAATTATTTTACATTTTTTACAAGTAAGCCTTGTCTTTTTCAAGGATTCTCAAAGGCCATAGATCGCCACCCAAGCCACTTGGCCGTAAGAAATGCCTCCGTCGTTTAACGGGATGTTTTTTGGAAGGAAGGGCCTTAGACCGAATTCGTTAAGATATCGACAAAGGGTCTCGGTAAAGAGGGCGTTTTGGAAACACCCACCGGAGAGAACCACTTTTTTAAGACCGGTTTCTTGGGCCAGGAGATAAAGGCCCTCGGCCAGGCCTTTGGCCAGACTAAGATGAAAGGAGACGGCTACTCCTGAGGAAGGGATCCCTTGCCAGTAGTCCTTAATCAGATTTTTAAAAAGGATTGATGTCTTCCATATCAATTTTCCTTTTTTTCGATCTATGGGGAAGGGGTGAATTCGAACGGCCTCACCTTTAGCGGCCAAGGCCTCAAGGCGCATGGCCGCTTCTCCTTCATAACGATTTAACCAAGAGATCCCGAGCACAGCAGCCACGGCCTCAAAGAGTCGCCCCGTGCTGGTGGTAAAGGGGGAATTTAAACCGCGCTTCATCATGTGAAAGAGGAGTTCGACCTTTTCCCGAGGTATTTCGGGGAGGAGCTTAGCGGAGAGCTCCGATGCCTTTTCTTTACCAAAGGCGGTTAGGAGGTAAGAAAGGGCCATGCGCCACGGTTCCCTCGCCGCGGCGTCTCCTCCGGGTTGAGGAACGGCCTCAAGGTGCCCAAGGCGTTTTACCTTATGCTGGCCAATAAGAAAGACCTCGCCTCCCCAAATGGAGCCGTCTTCTCCGTAGCCTAAGCCATCGAGGACCAGGGCTAGTAGAGGGGGTTTTAATTCTCTTTCAGCCACAGTGGTCAGGGCATGGGCCACGTGGTGTTGGACTCGAAAAAGGGGGAGACCACGGGCCTTGGCCCATTCCTCCGCCAACCTGGTGCTCAGGAATTCGGGATGCAGGTCACCGACCAAGATCTTCGGTTCAAAGTCAAAGAGTTTGGCCAGATGGTGAAATACAGCCTCAAAGAATTCCAGAGTCTTTAAATTTTCGAGATCACCGAGGTGTTGCGAGACAAAGGCCTCGTCTTCTCGGGTAAAGGTAAAGGTGTTTTTCAGGAGCGGCCCTACGGCCAAAGTGGGTGGGATCTTTCGGGGGAGAGGTAAGGCCTCCGGGACAAAGCCTCGGGCCCGACGAAAGAGTCGCCCTTTACCGGCGATGACCCGCATCACCGAGTCATCTATACCGATCACGATTTCGCGATCGTGGAAGAGGAAAAAATCAGCGATCTCATTGAGCCGTCTCAGGGCCTCTTCATTTCGGTAGCATAAAGGTTCTTGTGAGAGATTTCCGCTGGTCATGACCAAGGCCAAGAATTCTCCTTCGGCCAGGAGTAAATGGTGAAGCGGGGTATAAGGAAGCATGAGACCGATGAGTTCGATCCCCGGGGCTACCGAAGGGGC
>CAZKEG010000040.1:0-9562 GCA_964551715.1 uncultured Thermodesulfobacteriota bacterium | reverse complement strand
GGTGGAATAATCCGTACCGAAGAGGAAGAATCTTTCCCGTTTACCAAGCGCGGTCTGCAGAAGGAGGGGGATGAGATGGGTCTCGGGTTCATGGGCCTCACCAAGACGGCCTTTGGGGTCAGCCCCGGCAGCATTGAAATAGCGCAGGGCCACATACTCAAATTCTGGGTCAGCCATGGCCAAGTCAGCCAGGACCCTTTCGACCATGGCCTTGGTTGCCCCGTAAGGATTGATAGGGTTTATTGGGTGTTCCTCGGGGATAGGTGTTTCTTGGGGTTCTCCGTAGACCGCTGCGCTTGAAGAAAAAATAAATTTCTTTACCCCGGCAGACCGAGCTGCTTCCAGTAAGGCAATGGTCTGGGCAAGGTTATTTTGATAATACTTAAGAGGTTCGGTGACGCTCTCCGGGACGATGATATAAGCGGCAAAGTGCATCACCGCCAGAGGACGATAGGTTTCAAAGACTTCTTTTAAGCGGGCCTTATCTTCGGTCTTGCCCACGATCAGGTCCCCAAAGAGCACGGCCTCACAGTGACCGGAAGAAAGATCGTCGTAGACCACCGGAAAGAATCCCCGCTCATAAAGGGCCTTGGCCACGTGGGAGCCGATATATCCTGCCCCACCGGTGACCAGGATGCTCTTCTTAGACATTTCCGTTCTCCCAAACCTTTTTGGTGTATTGTGCCTCTCCAAAACCAAGGATCGGGACAAAGATGACCGGGAAAAAGGTCATCCCTAGGCCAAAGAGCGGGCCTTTGCCAAATCTCTCGGCCAATTCTACATGAACGATGAGGGAAAAGACGAGGTTGATCAGCGGGATAAAGAAAAAGACCGCCCACCAGAGGGGTCTTTCCGTGATTTGCAAGAGGACAACCACGTTATAAATGGGTACTACCGCAGCCCAGCCCGGTTTTCCGGCCTTTTCGTAAATTCGCCAATAGCCGGTAAAGACCAGGGCGAAACAAAGGATCTCGATGATTGATAAGGCGTCTAATCTCATAAAACTTTCCGCCGATTTTTAAAGACCTTACTATAGTAAAAATGATGCCTTCAAGGAAAGAGACAGGGGTCATTCGTAAAAAGTGGCGAGGCCGGGTGCCGGTGGCCCTGGTCTTCCCCAATGTCTATCACCTGGGTATGTCTAACCTTGGTTTTCGCTTGGTTTATCACTTTTTGAATGCTTACGATGAGATCGTTTGCGAACGCCTCTTCTTGCCCCAAGAAGACGAGCCCCTACGTTCGGTGGAATCCAACCGCCTGCTCACGGACTTTAAGGTCGTGCTCTTTTCGGTCTCTTTTGAGCCGGATTTTGTAAACGTGGTCAAGATCCTGGAGCTAGCCGGTCTTCCTCCCTTGGCCGCGGAAAGAGAAGGGGGCCCTCTGGTATTAGCCGGAGGGGTGGGCATTTGGCTTAATCCCGATCCTTTGGCCCCGTTTGTCGATGGTTTCTTGATCGGAGAGATCGAGGCCTTGGGCAAACCCTTGGCGGAAAGGATCATCGAGACCCAGGAGCCCAGGGCCTTAAAGGAAGCCCTCTCCGATATACCGGGTTTTCTCCCAAGCGAGGCCTATGAACCCATCTTTGATGCCGAAGGATGGCTAAGGGGCTTTAAAAGCCGGGGCCTTAGCCTCCCAGTCAGAAAGGTTGTAGCCAAGCACCTGGAAGATCCCCCTTTTTCTGATCTGTTGGCCGAGGAGACCGAGTTCTCAAAGACCTATCTCTTAGAAGTAGGCAGGGGCTGTGGTCGCGGGTGTCGTTTCTGTGCCGCTGGGATGATCTATCGTCCGCCAAGACCTTGGCCCAGGGAGGTCTTAGAAAAGGCCCTGGATTGGATAGCCCCTGGTAGCAAGGTTGGGCTCATTGGCCTTGAGTTTGCCGATCAGGAGACCTTGGAGATCATTGCCGAAGCCCTGCTTGAAAAGGATTGCATCCTTACCTTTTCTTCCCTTCGGGCCGATACCCTTACTCCGTCCTTTGTCAGGCTGCTTTCCCGTCAGAAGACAGCCACCATTGCCCCGGAGGCCGGAAGCGAACGCCTGCGTCGGGTGATCAACAAGGGCCTTAGCGAAGAGGACATCCTCCAGGCGGCGGGGCTCTTGGCTGAGGCTGGTATACGCACCCTAAAGCTTTATTTCATGATCGGGCTCCCGACCGAGACCCAGGAAGATATCGAGGCCATTGTGGCCTTGGCCAAGAAGATCAAGCATGTGGCTGATCAGGTGACCAAGCCGCGGGGTTATGTGGTTCAGATCAAACTCAGTGTGGCCTGTTTTGTGCCTAAGCCCTGGACGCCGTTTCAATGGGCCCCTTTTGCCGGGAAAAAACTCCTCAAGGAGCGTCTTTCTTGGCTGAAAAAAAAAGTGGCCAAAAGCCCCAATATGTCACTCACCAGCGATCTACCTAAATGGGCCTATCTCCAGGCCTTGATTGCCCGAGGTGATAGACGCCTAAAGACCTTACTCCTTGATCTGGCCAGAAGAAGGACCTTGTCTCAGGCCCTAGTGCGGCTCCCGATCAATCCAGACTTTTTGGTCTCCCGTTTGCGGGAGAAAGAAGAGATCTTTCCCTGGGAGGTGATCAATCTCGGAATCAAACGATCCTTTCTCTGGGAGGAATGGGAAAAGGCCCAAAAAGGACTCACCTCCCCTCCTTGTCTGCTAGGGAAGTGCACCCGCTGTGGGGTTTGTTAGGCCCGGTAAACCCGTTTGCAGGCCTGGAGCTGGAGGACCTGTTGCCGAAAGATATGCTGGACCAGCCGATCCTGGTCGGCCTCGGTGATCCAGATAAACTTAAAGGCCACCTCAAAGCACCCGTCTTCTTTCTTTTCCACCCTAACCACCTCCCCATAGGCCCGGAAGAAATACCACTCTGGCATGAGTCCGATATCCAGCTCAAAGACCTCTCCTATCTGTGGTTTCTCAGGCAGAGGGACCCTTAGCCCGCCGGCGCTTAGATTGGCCTCGATCTCGACAAAACCCTTTAGATAATTTACTCCCAAGAGATGGATCAGGATACGATCCAGTTTTTGATTGAGAATCTCTAGAAGACCGGCCAGTTCTCGGTCCCTTTCACGGAGCTTTTTGAGGAAGGCCTCTTGTTTGCGGGCCTCTCCCGGGGGACGGATGGGGTCGATCCATGGTTGATCCTTACCTTCTCGATATTCTTCAAGCTTGGCCTTTAGTTCTTCCTTAGACAATTTCTGGTAACGTAACAGGATACAATCATGAATACGGATATAGCTTCGTTTTTCTTCGCTCATTTTTCCTCCGGTAAGGGTTCTTGGTTACGTTTTCCAGAAAAGGCCTCGGAATATCCGAGGAGCGGGGCGTTTTTCTGAAGGAGGATGATCTCTACCCGGCGGTTGGCTGCCCGGTGTTCTTCGGTGTCATTGGGGTAAAGGGGACGACTTGGGCCATAGCCCACGGCGGCAATCTGTCTGGGTAAGACGAATTTGTGGGCCAGGAGGAAGTCTACCACCGAGACCGCCCTGGCCGCGGAAAGATCCCAGTTAGACCTAAATTTTTGGCTATGGATGGGGAGATTATCGGTATGCCCGGCCACGATGATCTCACCGTCAAAAAGGGCCAAGACTTCTCCTAATTTTAATAAGACCGCCTTGGCCTGGGGGGTGAGCTCGGCGCTTCCCTTGGGGAACATGAGTTCATCTTTGAAGCGCAGGATAACCCGATCTTTAAGACTCTCGATTTGGATCTCGCCCTTGATTAACTCAAGCTTTACCGCTGCCTTTACTCGCTCAAGTAACTCGTCCACGGTAAAACGGGCTGGAAATTCGGTAGAGACCACGTCTATACCCTTAGGGATCTGGAAGACTACCTCTTCCCGCTGGACTCCAAAGGCATCCCGCAGCGAACCAGCTACCTCCTTAAACCTGGCTACATCCATTTCGGAAAAAGAAAGCAGAAGGACGAAGAAACACAGGAGAAGGGACATAAGGTCAGAGAAGGTGGTCATCCATTTTGGGGCTCCACCTTCACATTTTTCCTTTTTTTCGATCTCTTTGGCCACGGGGCCTAGCCTCCACCTTCTCCGCGTTTCTTCGGCGGCAAGAAGGTCTTCAAGACCTCCTCTAAGACACGGGGGTTAAGGCCCTTCTGAAGGCCGAGGACACCCTCGATGATCAGGCGATAATTGAGTTGTTCTTCCTGGGAGCGCAGGGTCAGTTTGTTGGCAATGGGGATAAAGATGAGGTTGGCCAAGACCGCGCCGTAGAGCGTAGTCAAAAGGGCCACGGCCATCGAGGGCCCGATGGATTTGGGGTCGTCCATGGAAGAGAGCATCTGTACCAGACCGATTAGTGTACCGATCATCCCAAAGGCCGGAGCGGAATCCGCCATGGATTTGAAGAGATTTTGTCCTAGTTCATGGCGTTCGGCGGTAAGGGCCACCTCTTTGGTCAGGACTTCTTCGATAAAATCCGCCTCATGACCATCCACACAATACATGATGGCCTTTTTGAGAAAGGGGTTTTTGACCGGTTGTTTTTCAAGCTTGAGCAGACCCTCTCGACGGGCGATATTGGCCAGGGTGACCAGTTCCCTGATGATCTCCTCCGGGGGTTCGAGCTTGTTGAAAAAGGCGTTCATGGCGATCTTGAAGGAACCAATGACATCTTGGAGGGAGTAGGAGATAAAAGAGGCAGCGATAGTGCCACCGACCACGATCAAGACCGAGGGGATGTTAAAAAAAATTCCTAAGCTACCACCAACCAGGATCGAACCGACAAGCAAGACAATACCTAGGACCAGACCAACGACCGTTCCGAGATCCATGCATCCCCCGGAATAAGGGTTTCTGGGGGATGTATCGGCAAAACTAGGGTTTTGATTTACGAGCTCGGGAAGGGGTTCAGATCAGTCCACGGCGGGCATAATAACACTCCGGCAGACGTCGGTAATAATCTTGCAAAGATCGAACGGTAAACTTCGTTTCCTTAAGCCTTTCAATGGCCTGGGCCATGGCCCGGGCACAGGCAATGGTCGTGGCATAGGGCACATCGAGTTCCATGGCATAACGCCGAATGAGATAGGCGTCTTTCCGGCTTATCTTTCCGGTAGCGGTGTTGATCACCAGGGCGATCTCTCTGTTTTTCAAGCGATCAACGGCATGAGGCCGGACCCGGTCGGAAATCTTGGGGATGACCTCCGCCTTGATTCCTTGTTGGCGTAGGAAATTTGCCGTGCCCTCGGTGGCCAGGATCTCAAAGCCTAATTCAGCAAGCTTCTTGGCGATATCTACTACCAAGGGTTTATCGTCATCCTTGACCGAGATGAAGACCCGGCCTTCGGTGGGCAGACGCATCCCAGCAGCCAATTGGGCCTTGGCATAGGCCAGGCCAAAGTCAAGGTCGATCCCCATCACCTCTCCGGTGGACTTCATCTCCGGGCCAAGGAGGACGTCCACCTTAGGGAAACGTCGGAAGGGGAAGACTGATTCCTTGACCGCCCGGTGTTTGGGTTCTATCTCCTTAGTGAAACCGATTTCCTTGAGGCTCTTGCCCATCATCACCCAAGTAGCCAGGCGAGCCAAGGGGACCCCGGTGGCCTTGGAGACAAAAGGAACCGTCCGAGAGGCCCGAGGGTTTACTTCTAGGACAAAGAGCTCCTCGTCCTTGATGGCAAACTGGATGTTCATCAAACCCACTACCTGTAATTCCTTAGCCAAGGCCCTGGTGGCCTCTTTGATCTCGGCCATGATCTTTTTAGAGAGGGTGATCGGTGGGATGACACAGGCCGAATCCCCGGAGTGGATCCCAGCCTCTTCGATGTGCTCCATGATGCCGCCGATGACCGTGATCTCGCTATCTGAGATAGCGTCCACGTCTACTTCGGTGGCGTGCTCCAAGAACTTGTCGATCAAGACCGGGTGTTCAGGGTTGACCTTGGCCGCTGTCTCCATGAAGTGTTTTAGCCCCTGGGGGTCGTAGACAATTTGCATGGCCCGGCCTCCAAGGACATACGAAGGGCGGACCAGGACCGGAAAACCAATCTCTTCAGCCACACGCAGGGCCTCTTCAACGGTGAAGGCCGTTCCTGCCGGGGGCTTTTTAAGACCTAATTTATCAAGCAGGGCAGTAAACCGCTCTCGGTCTTCGGCTCGGTCGATGCTGTCCGGAGAAGTACCGAGGATCTTTACCCCAGCCTTGGCCAAGGGGACGGCCAGGTTCAAAGGGGTCTGCCCGCCGAACTGAACGATCACCCCCTCTGGTTCCTCTTGTTCGTAAATATGCAAGACGTCTTCCAAAGTCAGGGGTTCGAAATAGAGTCGATCTGAGGTATCGTAGTCGGTGGAGACCGTCTCGGGATTGGAGTTGACCATGATGGACTCAATTCCCAATTCCCGCAGGCCAAAGGAGGCATGGACACAGCAATAGTCAAATTCGATTCCTTGACCAATGCGGTTCGGCCCACCACCAAGGATCATGACCTTACGTTTTTTGGAGACCCGGGCCTCGTTTTCTACCTCGTAGCTGGAATAATAATAGGGGGTATAGGCCTCAAATTCGGCGGCACAAGTATCGACCAATTTATAGACCGGACGCAGGCCGAGCTCATAACGCCTTTTACGGACCTCGTCTTCGGAAAGCCTGGTGAGGAAGGCCAGTTGTTGATCAGAAAATCCCAGGCGTTTTATCTCGAAAAGGCGTTCGGCGGAGAAGATATTTCCCCCTTCTTTCCGAATCTTTTCCTCTTCTTCGATGATCTGGCGCAACTGTTCCAGGAACCAAGGATCAATCTTGGTGAGTTCGTAGATTTCCTGCGTGGTAAAGCCGTTCTTGTAGGCCTCTCTTAGGTAGAAAATCCGTTCGCTGTTAGGGACCCGGAGCTTTTCGACCAAGATCTCACGCGGAAGCCTTTGGCCGTGATCAGAAGGGGATTTTCCGTCAGCCCCAAGCCCTGCCCGGCCAATCTCAAGCCCGCGCAAGGCCTTCTGAAGGGCCTCTTTAAAAGTTCGCCCGATGGCCATGGTTTCCCCTACTGAGCGCATGGAAGTGGTCAGTTCATCCTTGGTCTCGGGGAATTTTTCAAAGGTAAAACGGGGTACCTTAACCACGACGTAGTCTATGGTGGGTTCAAAGGAGGCCATGGTCTCGCGGGTGATGTCGTTGGGGATCTCGTCCAGGGTATAGCCCACCGCCAGTTTGGCGGCAATCTTGGCAATGGGGAAACCCGTGGCCTTACTGGCCAAGGCCGACGAACGGGAGACCCTTGGGTTCATCTCGATGACCACCATCTCTCCGGTTTCCGGATGGATGGCAAACTGGATATTCGACCCCCCGGTATCTACCCCGATCTCCCGCATGATGGCCAAGGCCGCGTCACGCATTATCTGGTATTCACGATCGGTCAAGGTCTGAGCCGGGGCCACGGTAATGGAATCCCCGGTATGGACACCCATGGGATCAAAGTTTTCGATGGAACAGATGATGACCACGTTGTCCTTGGCGTCCCGCATGACCTCAAGCTCGAATTCCTTCCAGCCCAAGACGCTCTCTTCGATCATCACCTCATGGATCAACGATAATTCCAGTCCTTGGCCAGCGATCTCACGTAGCTCATCCTGATTGTAAGCCACCCCTCCGCCGGTGCCTCCGAGGGTAAAACTCGGACGAATAATGACCGGGTAACCGATCTCCTGAGCGATCTTCAAGGCCTCTTCCACCGAGCGGGCGATGCCACTTCTCGGGATACGCAAACCGATGTTTTGCATCGCCGCCCGGAATTCCTCCCGGTCCTCGGCCTTTTTGATCACCTCTGCCGTGGCCCCGATCATCTCCACCCCGTATCTTTCAAGTACCCCCTGCCTGGCCACCTCAAAGGCCACGTTGAGTCCGGTCTGCCCGCCTAAGGTGGGAAGAAGGGCATCCGGACGTTCTTCTTTGATGATCTCCGCCACCACATCCGGGGTAATGGGCTCGACATAGGTCCGGTCAGCCATTTCCGGGTCAGTCATGATGGTGGCCGGATTGGAGTTGACCAGGACTACCTCGAAACCTTCTTCCTTTAGGGCCTTACAGGCCTGGGTGCCGGAATAGTCAAACTCACAGGCCTGACCGATGACTATCGGCCCGGAACCGATGATCAATATCTTTTTGAGGTCCGTACGTTTGGGCATATCGACCTTATGCCTACAGCTTGGGAAGTTCGCGGTAAAGTTTGATTTCGGCCTTTTCCCGCAATCGCTTGTACCAAGCCCAAAAGGCTTGATCTCGTTTTTCCCGCGTAAGCCGGGCCTTAAGGGCCTTTTCTTCCTGGGCAAACTGTTTCAGATCAGCCGGTTTGAGATCAACTAATTGGACCAGATAATAAGCATCTTCGGCCAAGACCGGGCGATCAATCCATTCACCCACCCTTCCTAGACCTTGGCAGGTTTGAGCCACCGGTGCCGGCAATCCCGAACGATCGGCCAGCTCTTTTCGCGGAAAGGGTCCTTTTTCCTGTAGGGAGAGACCGGCTTCTTTAAGGACCTTTTCTGGGTCAGAGGAAGACTTTAACTTGGCCAAGAGGTCTTCGGCCTTTTTTTCACATAGTTTACGTGCCTTTTCCGTCACGTAATCAACCTTGACCTTTTCCTTTACCTCTTTAAAGGGTGGAAGATGAGGATCATCACGTTTGGCCAACTTGAAGATGATAATGCCCTGAGGGACCTCGATCGGTGGCCCAAGCTCTCCTTGCTCCAGTTTTTTGGCTGCCTTGAGCACCTCTGGCTGTGAGACGGGCCCGGAAGGTGGGTTAAATAGAGTAAAAAGAGGAGTTTCCTCTAGGTGGACCTGGTGCTTTTGGGCCCATTTCTCCAGACCTCCGAGCAAGATGATCTCATCGTAGATCTTGTTGGCCTTATCCCAGGCCAATTCTTTGACCTCTTGATCCTTGAGACGGGCAAGGATCTTTTCTTTGACCTTTTCAAAGGGGATATAGCCCTTGGGCCGAATCTTTTCGACCAAGATGATGTGATAACCAAGAGGACTTTTAATCGGGCCAATGATATCTCTTTCCTTGGCGCTAAAGACTGGCCCTTGAAGGCTTTTAAAGAGGTCTTTTTTGGTGATAAAGCCAAGTTCGCCGCCTTCGTCTCTGGTGTGTGGGTCATCGGAGTATTTTTTGGCCAGACGGGCTACATCCTCAGGGCCTTTAATCTGGGCCAGGATCTTTTCGGCCTTCTCTCTGGCCTTGGTCTCGTCTTCACCTGGTTTGACCGCAATTAAGATGTGCCGGAGTTTTCTGGCCTCGGGACGGAAAAATTCGGTGTCTTTATGAGATTCGTAATATTCTTTGAGTTCCTGTTCGGAGACCTTGAGGTCCTTTTTGAGGCGATCAAAGGACAGGAGATAATAAACCAACTTCAATTTGAGTGGAGTCCGATAATCCTCTTGATGAGCCTCAAAGTATTTCTTGAGTTCCTCCTCGGTGACCTTTACCTCCTTTTCACACTCAGCCACTGGAATCTTGACGTAGCCAATCTTTAGCCCTTCGTTTTCAAAGATAAAAAACTCCTTGGTCTGTTCGGTGGTGGCCACGATAGGGGTGGTCAGGAGTTGATGGA
>CAZKEG010000039.1:0-9612 GCA_964551715.1 uncultured Thermodesulfobacteriota bacterium | reverse complement strand
CTTCAAAGGTCCCCGGGGGATACCCGTTAAGGTATTGATAAACGGCACTAAAAGGGGCGGCAAAGGCTGTACTGGCTCGACTTTCGACCCGTTGCCATTCCCCGGCGTCGGCATCAAAATAAAGACCAAAATCCAGGGTGATCTGCTGCGCGGTGCCGGTAAAATTGACCGTAAAGGCCGGAAGGCCATCGGGTAGATCTTCAGGGTTCAAAGAAGTAGTGTCCCCGGTCGGGCTGGTGATGAGTTGTAAATTGTCGATACTTTCCAGGACTCCTAGGGAACCAAAATGGAGTAATCCGGTGAGAAGGCAACCGGCATACTCTCCTTCTCCGCGCCAATCTTCAGAAGGGTCCATGGCTACCAAAAATTCAAAGGTACGTGCCTGATCGGTCCGGTCAAGATACAAAGAGAGTTGATGCTGTTGGCCAATATTATCCCAGACAGGGAGATCTACCTTTAATTCATACCCCCCGGAGCTAATAGGTTCTTCTTGGGTCCCGTCCCACTTTTCTAAGAGAGTGAGGTTGGTCGTTTCAGGCGGTCGAGAACTGTCACAATTTAATTGAAGAATAATATTGGAGGTCGCTTGTCCGGAAATATACTGCGGGATCTCAATTGGGGCCAAGGTCCCTGAAGTAACGGTCTCTCCGTCCATATCCTCGGGAACTGCCCAGCCGCAAAGGTCATAACCAGAAGGGGTGGAGAGGCGAAGGGCATCCTCTACCTCTCGTAAGATGAAACCACCGTCTCTGGTATAAAATACGTCTTCTCCATCGGAGACGGTGAAAAAGCCTTTTCCGGTAATGGCTAGATCCGTGGGATTATCCGTGACCTTGATCGGACCCTCGTGATAAAGGACCTCAATGGCTTCGACTGCAGTGCCAAGCCCCCTTTGGTCACCCGGAGGGGCCTCGTTAGTAGCACTTAGCATAAGGTCTTCAAACAGGGCTCGGCTGGCACGAAAACCGGTGCTTTCCAAATTGGCCACGTTATCTGCACTCACATCTAAACCTCGGCTCATGGTGTTGACTCCACTCTTGCCGAGATAGATGGTGCCAAAAAGGCTCATTCTCCACCTCCGTCAGCCATGATCTCCTGGATGTCTTCGAGTTTTATTCCCCGTTGACCATCAAAGATAAGGGTGGAGGAGTCTTCTTTGATCAAGGCTGCGGTGATACGACCGATGGTCTCTAACGTGACCTTGTCCTGTTCGCCTTCAGTCTCTAGGGCCAATCGGTAATTACCATCTGGTACCACCTGGCCATTCTCATCCTTGGCGTCCCAGGAAATTTCGTGTTCACCAGGAGAAAGACCACCGAGATTAATCGTCCTGACCAAGCGCCCATCAGAGGAAAAGATCTTGACCTTGGCTTGGGAGACGGGTTCTTCGACCTTAAGCTTGGCCCCTAAGAAACGACCGTTTTCTACCCGACCAAGCTCTCCTTTGACCTTTACCAAGCGCCCGATAAGGGAGGTAAGGACCGCCATTTCTTGGTCTTTGGCCACTTTCATAAAGTCTTCCAGTTTTTGATTTACAGAGAAGAGCTGATCTACTTGGTTAAACAAGGCTAACTGGGTGGCCATTTCGTTGTTATCTAGGGGTTTCATCGGGTCTTGATATTCCAGTTGTTTGATGAAAAGGAGCATGAAATCGTTGCGATCAAGGACCTTTTTGGGGACCCTTTGTTTGGGCGTAGGGTCCAGTTCCTGAAAGAGTTTTTGATCCGTACCTTTAGGGCTTAGGTTGGTCATTTCTCCTCCTTAATTAAACCCGAACATCAATCAATCCTCTGGGCCTATGGTTGATCTGGGCCTCAGATGAGGCCAAAGAAAGCTCCTTTTTCGGGGCAATGGGGTTAAAATCAGGATACAGGTGTTCTTGGAAGGATTGATGTTTGCCTCCGGAAAGGTCTATTTGGCACCCTCCCAATTGAAGTCCTACCTCAGCCAAGGATTTGGCCAATTGATGTATCTCCTGATGTAAGGCCTGGGCAGCCTGGGGATGCTCTACCGTAAATAGGAGACGAACCTCGCCCTTATCTACGGAAAGGGTGACGTGGAGTTCCCCTAAATGCGGTGGTTCAAGCCGGATACGGGCCTCGTTTCGCCCCAGACGATTAGGCTTGAGGACTAACTCTTTGACAAAGTCAGGGATTTGAGAAGGCTCAAGGCTGATCGGGGGCCGTGGGTGATGTGGGCCAGGGGGTTCCATGAGTTTGTTTTCAATAAGGGTCGTGTTTGCTTGTTGCTGAACTTGATGATGAAGATGATGCCCTTGGGAGGCCAAATGTTCAGGTACCTTTGCTTCGTGTGAGGGCTTCCCCAAGAAGAGCTGGTCCGTTGTGGAGACATCCTTGGTCTTGTGTTCCTGACCTTTATTGAGCAGAGCCGATTCGGCCTTTTCTTCATCGGGCGGCCAAGGGAGGAATTGTTTATCTTTGGTTTCTTCCCGAGAAGGGATATGTCCTTCTTTTTTATGAACAACCCTTTCTATTTGGCCCTTGATCAGCCATTCTTCCGGGGAATTTTCTATCTTCTCTGAATTTGAGTATTTAAACTGGTTATCTGGGAAGTTTTTAACTTTGTCTGTCTTGAGCCCTTGGGTCTCAACAACGTGAAAGAAATGGTCTCTCTGGCCCGGGTCCGTGGAAATCTCTTTTTTCGAGTCTGTAAGGACTTCGTTTGTTCGGAGTAAATAAAGCAATTCCTTAAGGATGGAATTTAGATCTCGATCGTTATTTTCTTTGGCCAAGGTGCTTAGCTCTTCGATGGCCTGAAGGACGGTCTTTTGAGTTACCTGTTTCCCTTCTTTAAGAGAATAGAAAAGATTTTCGAGCCCCGGAGCCTCTTTGCCTTTGTCTTCTAAGGTCTTAAGCCACAATTCGAGTTCAGAGGTAATTTCCTCCCGGGATATCTCCTTGAAATCCTGGTTAGATCCTCCTAGAGGGATGTCTCCTTTAAGGGAGAAGAAAGGCCCTTGGAAAGGGCTTAATTCCCCTTCGGGAGACCATTTCTTAAAATTAGCTCCTTCAAAAGAAAGTCCTGCTTCTTGAATCTGGGGTGGACTCATGTTTTCGCTCGAGAGTTCTATCGAGCTTTTAAAGTTAGGATTTATGAGCAAGGCAAAGAGGATGAGCCAAAAGTCACCCGTGTCGGGGATTTCTTTGAGTCCCTTTCCCGGTCTTGAGATCTGGGCCCCTAAAACCTCTTGAGGATCTATCTTGAGATTCATGAATCGCCTCCCTTTGCCGATTGATAAAGCAAGCTATATGCCAGGTTGCGCTCTAGGACTCCTTTGATCAAAGTGGCGAGTAATGGAGGTGAGAAATAGGAAATTTTTGCCGGGGAGGAAAATCTTTCCTAGATTTTGGTTTCCTTGACACGGCTATCGGGCGAACTTACCTTCCCAAACGCAAAGGCATTAAACCTTTTTCGATAGACTCGTCACTTAGAATAATAAAAGATTAATTGAGCGGGTTTTTGTATCCCGCCTAAAGAAACTGCAAGAGAAAAAGACAGGAGGTTAGATATGCGTTTAGAAAAGTTTACCTTCAAGTCTCAGGATGCCATTCAGGAGGCGCAGAGGCTGGCGGAGACCCGCGGCCATCAGAATATGGAGGTAGAACACCTGCTCAAGGCGCTTGTGGAACAAGAGGGCGGTATCGTGCCCATGATCCTCGAGCGCCTGGGAGTGAACAACAAGCTGGTGGCCTCAGACGTGGACGAGGTGCTTGATAAGATCCCCTCGGTTTCCGGGACAGGCTATCAGGTCTATCTCTCGCCAACCCTTAAGCAGGTCTTTGAGCGGGCCATGCGGCTGGCGGCGGAGATGCGTGATGATTACGTCTCCACCGAACACCTCTTGCTGGCCATCCTGGAGAGCAACACACCGTCGGCAGAGATCCTGAGGAACCGCGGTCTCACCAAAGAAAACGTCATGGAGGTCATCAACCAGATTCGGAAGGGCCAGCGGGTGACCGACCAGAATCCAGAAGAAAAATATCAGGCCCTTGAGAAGTTCGGGCGCGATCTTACGGCGCTGGCCAAGGCCGGCAAACTCGACCCGGTGATTGGGCGTGACGAGGAGATCCGTCGGGTGATCCAGATCCTCTCCCGCCGGACCAAGAACAATCCGGTGCTGGTGGGTGAACCCGGTGTAGGTAAGACGGCTATCGTCGAGGGGCTGGCTCAGCGGATCGTAGCTGGTGACGTACCAGAGCCCCTCAAGAATAAGCGCATCGTCCAGCTCGACATGGGGGCCCTTGTGGCTGGGGCCAAGTACCGGGGTGAGTTTGAAGAGCGACTTAAGGCCGTACTCAAGGAGGTCACCGAGAGCGAAGGTGAGATCATCCTCTTCATCGACGAGATCCACACCCTGGTCGGCGCTGGGGCGGCGGAAGGGGCCATGGATGCGGCCAATATGCTCAAGCCTGCCCTTGCCCGTGGTGAGCTCCACTGCATCGGCGCTACTACCATCGAGGAATACCGCAAGTACATCGAGAAGGATCCGGCCCTTGAGCGTCGGTTCCAGCCGGTCTATGTAGATGAGCCGAGCATTGAGGAGGCTATCGCCATCCTACGCGGACTCAAGGAAAAATACGAAGTACACCACGGTGTGCGCATTACCGACAGCGCCATCGTAGCCGCGGTGCAACTTTCGGCTCGTTATATCACCGACCGTTACCTCCCAGACAAGGCCATTGACCTGATCGATGAGGCCGCGGCCAAGTTGCGGATCGAGATCGACTCCATGCCTACAGAGATCGACGAGATCGAGCGCAAGATCAAACAGCTTGAGATCGAGCGTATGGCCTTAGAGAGAGAGACTGACCCCCGGGCGCGGGAGCGGTTAAAGAAGCTTGAGGAACAGCTTGAGGAGCTGCGTAAGAAGTCTGAAGAGATGAAGGCCCAGTGGAACCAGGAACGGGAGGTTATCCAGAAGATCCGCAGCATCAAGGAGAAGATCGACCAACTGCGCATCGAGGCCCAGCAGGCCGAACGCCAGGGCGACCTCAATCGCGTAGCCGAGATCATCTATGGTCGTATTCCGCAGCTTGAGAAGGAGCTTAAGGAATGGAACCAGAAACTGGCCGAAATCCAAAAGGAACATAAGTTCCTCAAGGAAGAGGTCGACGCCGAAGACGTGGCGGAGATCATCGCCAAGTGGACGGGTATCCCGGTCTCAAAGCTCCTAGAGAGCGAGCGGGAAAAACTCCTCAAGATGGAAGAGCGGTTGGCCCAACGCGTGGTGGGACAGGACCACGCCATCAAGGCCATTGCCAATGCCGTGCGTCGAGCCCGCGCCGGGCTAAAGGACCCCAATCGGCCCATCGGTTCTTTTATGTTCCTCGGGCCCACGGGTGTGGGTAAGACCGAGCTGGCCAAGGCCCTGGCTGAGTTCATGTTCGACACCGAGCAGGCCCTGATTCGGTTCGACATGTCCGAATACATGGAGAAACACGCTGTTTCTAAACTCATCGGTGCCCCTCCGGGGTACGTGGGCTATGAGGAAGGCGGGCAGCTCACCGAGGCCGTGCGTCGTAAGCCTTACTCGGTCATCCTTTTTGACGAGATTGAGAAGGCGCATCCGGATGTCTTTAACATCTTGCTCCAGATCCTTGATGATGGGCGTCTTACCGACAGCAAAGGGCGCACGGTGAACTTCCAGAATACCATCATCATCATGACCTCAAACATCGGCAGTCAGTGGGTACAAGAGCTTCAGTATGATCGTCGAGAGATGGAGCGCCGGGTATTGGAGGCCGTACGCGCACACTTCAGGCCCGAATTCCTGAACCGGATCGACGAGATCATTGTCTTCAACAACCTGACCAAGGAACACCTGAAGCGCATCGTCGAGATCCAGGTACGCTATCTCCAGAACCGCTTGGAGGACAAACACATCGTCATCTATCTGACCGATCGGGCCAAGGAATGGCTGGCACAGGTAGGCTACGACCCGGTCTACGGAGCGCGACCGCTTAAGCGGGCTATTCAGCGTTACATTGAAGATCCGTTGGCCATAAAGCTCCTTGAAGGGACCTTCCAGGAGGGTGACCATATCCTGGTGGACTTTGACGAGACCAAGGGACAACTCGATTTTCGAAAACATTTTCCCGAAGAAATTCCGGAAGCGGCCTAATCAGGGTATGATCAAGGGCGGGCTTTTGGCCCGCCCTTTTGAGTTTTGATAGAAGATGAAAAGGCTTTGGTGGCTTCTGCCCCTTTTTGGTCTTTTACTGGCCCTCATCTATCTTTTCCGTCAATTTCTGTTCCTTAAGCTCTTTGAAGAGATCCTGGCCAAGGCTGGAGTGACCTTCTCCTGTGAGGAGATGGTCGTCACCGGAGGAGCCTCACATTTTAAAGGGCTTCGGTTGACAAAGGAAGGCCTGGTCCTTAGGGCCAAGGAGGCCGAACTGAATTTGCATCTCTTCCCTAAAGTGGCCTTAGGGGCCAAGCTTTCGAACTTTCAGGGGATCTATCACCCTACACAAGGGGCATGGTCTCCTCCGGTCTATCTCTCTCAATTGGAGTTTTCCAAAGGGCGTTTTTTGATCCAAGGCGAAAGACCCCTAGTTCTTGCCGTAGAAAGGCTCGAGGTAAAAGGGCTTAAGTCCTTTTGGGCTGGTTTTCGGAAGGGTCCGAGGCTGGCCTATCAAGCAAAGGCCTTGGTTCAAAGCCCATCGACACATAAGCCTCCTTCTTTAAAAGAGGCCCCGTTTGAGGCCGACCTGCGGGTAGATCTCACGGCCTTGCCCTTAGATCTCCCTTCTGGCTTGCGCCTCACACGAGGGAAACTCCTCCTCTCTTTGCGAAGTCGCCCCAAGGGCAAAGACTTCCTCCTTTCCGGAGAAGGGCGTCTTAAGGATCTTTCTCTTAAGGGCCCAAAAGGTCAGGCCGCATTTTCTGGGCACTTCTCTTTTTCCGGGAAATTTAGGCCTGATGGCCAAAAGTTATCTCTCAAGGCTCAAGGAAAACTGACCCCAGGGTTTTTCTTTGAAGGAGAGTTCAAAGGGCAAAAGGGGCGTTTGTTAAACTTTACCGGGCGTTTTGAGACCTCTCCGGCCTTGCTGGTCGCTGTTTCGGGTCTTTTCGGCCTCAAATTCCAAGGGGTGGTCTCTGGTACAGTAAAGGGTGACCTTTATCCTTTTAAGTTGGTCTCTCACCTACTGATCAAAGACCTGGGCTTTGAGCTTTCTCCTGAGGATCTAGGGGAGGGCATCGTCCTCGTCCTTGATAGCCGTCTCTCAAGTAAGGGGAAAGATTTGGCCTTTAAGGGGTCCTTCCTCCTGAAGCAGGGTGAATTTTACTTTGATCCCTTTTACTACCGCTTACCTAAACCACTTAAGGCCCGGGTTGAAGGTAGATGCCAGGCCGAAGGCTGTTTCTTGAGGACTCTTGAAATAAATGGTCCCTTTGAACTCAGGGCCCAAGGTCTTAAGGTAGGGCCTCCCTTGAGGCCACCTAAGGCCTTAGATCTACGCCTACGGGCAGAGGATTTCTGGGGGCCTTTGGTTAAGGAACCCTTTGGAGAAAGCCATCCTGTCCTAACCTTGCTCTCACCCCGTGGGCTTCTGGAATTACAAGGTCACGGAGAGGATCTTTCACTTTCTTTTCGCGGGTCTCTAACCGTCTTCGGGGATCACGAATTTCAAGGGCTAAGTCTATCCTTGGACTATGATCTAAAAGGGGCCTGTCGCCCTTGGACCTTTTCCTGGGAATCAGTAAAAAGCCCGATCCTTGTCTTAGGGGATCTTCATCTTCAGGGGGAAATCTGTGGCCAAAGGTTTACCGTAGCACCTTTTAGTCTGGATCTTTTTCAAGGGCAGCTTAAGACCGGGCCGGGAGAAGGAGTGTGGAAAGCTCCGGTAAGCTTTGTTCTGAAAGATGTACGATTCTCTAATCTAAGGCCACCTCTGCCTCCGCCCTACCGAGTCTTGGCCCCAAAGCTTAACGCCTCTTTTAAAGAAGTGCGCCTGGAGGCCGGTAGACTTTTGGCCCGTGGAGGACTTGACCTTTACCTGGCCCGGGGACTCTTGCGGGTACAAGATCTCTTTTTTGAGCCAGGAGTCATCCCTCGTTATGGCGGTGAGGTCGAGATTGATGGTCTGGATTTGGCCCTTCTCACCGAGGTCTCTGGTTTTGGACGCATTACCGGGCGCCTCAAGGGCCGTATCAAGCACCTGATCATGGCCGGTAGTCTTCCGGAAAGTTTTGAACTTTGGCTAAGGGATGACCCTTCATGGAAGGGAGCACGTCGGATAAGCCTTAAGGCCGTGCGCAACCTGGCAGAACTCGGCGGCGGCTCGGCCAGTATCATCGTGCCCTTTGTCAAAAATCTACGCTACAAGCACCTGGGGCTCTATTGCCGCTTAAAAGACGATCAGTTTCATCTGCGTGGACTCATCCGAGAAGATGGGCGCGAATATCTGTTAAAAGGGCCTAAACTTTTCGGGGTAGATGTGATAAACCACAACCCCGAAGGGGTGATCAGTTTTCGAGAGATGCTAAGGCGTCTTGAAAACATCTTGGGAGGAAGAGAACATGAAGAAAAGAGTCCTTCTTAGCCTTTTGGTCGTCGTCCTGATCTCCTGCGTGACCATCAACATTTATTTCCCTACGGCTGAGGTCCAAAAAGCGGCTAAGGAAATTACCGAGGAGGTCCGAGGTCTTAAAGAAAAGCCTCCGACCAAGCCTCCGCAGAGCGAAGATCATTCCTGGCTTAAGGACTTTTTGGTAAAAGAGGCCTACGCCCAAGAAGAATTGGCCGTTAGTAATGCCTCCATCCGTCAGCTCAAGGCCCGGATGCGGGCTCGTTACCCCAAGTTACGGCCCTACCTAGCCCGAGGGATACTCGGTGAATCCTTGGATGGCAAAATTATCTTACGTAACCTTGGGGTATTAAGCCTGCGGCAACGAGCAGAGGTAAAACGCCTTATTGAAGCGGAGAACAGGGACCGGGAGGCCCTTTACCAAGAGGTACGTCGGGTCCTAGGTATAGCACCCAAAGATATTGTTCGCGTCCGGCGTATCTTTGCCAAAGAATGGCAGCGTACTGCTCCTAAGGGTACCTGGATAGAGACAGCTCCGGGTAAATGGGTGAGGAAATAGCCATGGCAGAGAAATGGCGTCTGGTCTTCATGGGCACCCCGGCCTTTGCCGTGCCCATTCTAAAGGCCTTACTTGCCAGCGAAGACGAAGTAGTGGCGGTGGTCACCCAGCCGGATAAGCCAGCAGGTCGCGGCAAGAAACTTACCCCTCCACCGATCAAACTCCTGGCCCAGGAACACGGGGTACCGGTTCTTCAGCCGACCAAGATCAAAGATCCGGAGTTTTTGACCAAACTTCGGGAATTAGCTCCAGAGGCCATCGTGGTGGCGGCCTATGGAAAGATCTTGCCAAGAGAGGTGCTTGAGATCCCACCCAAGGGATGTATTAACGTCCACGCCTCTCTTCTTCCCAAATTCCGCGGGGCAGCGCCGATCAACTGGGCCATCATTGCTGGCGAATCAGAGACCGGGGTCACTATCATGCAGATGGATGAGGGGATGGACACCGGTGACATCCTCCTCATGGAGGCCATTCCTATAGGTCCCGAAGAGACCGCTGGGG
>CAZKEG010000038.1:0-9645 GCA_964551715.1 uncultured Thermodesulfobacteriota bacterium | reverse complement strand
CTCTTTTGAAGAACTTGCCGTAGAGGGGCTTTCCGGTGGCATCGTCCAGAGCCAGTGAACGCCCCCTTTGGGATCTCCATAGGCTCCTCCTGAAAAGGAATTTTTGGAGCCTATGGGTACCTCAGGGGTGACAAAATCCCTGTGCAGTTAAGGGGACATAATCGCTGTGCAATGACATCTAGTTGTTTTGATAGTTGACTATATAGCTATTTGGCTATATAGTTATAGCGTGTCCCTTAAGATAACCGTTACCAAGCTCAAGGCCCTGGCTGATCCTACTCGTTTAAAGATAGTGGCCCTCTTGGCCCAAAGGCCGTTTTGTGTCTGTGAACTTACGGTGGCCCTGGGTCTTTCTCAGCCGACGATCTCCCGACACCTACAACAATTGGAAGCAGCGGGGTTCCTTGTCTCCGAGAGGCAAGGGTCTTGGGTTATCTATCACCTACAACCCGCTGATGAAGATACGGTCCATTTTTTGGATTCGGTCTTGTGTTGGTTGGCCGAAGATATGGAATTAGAGAAATTCATTCAAACGGCTGTTCAGTTAGATCGTTACGAATGTTCCAAGAAGATACGAGAGGCTTCATCAACATATCAACCTAAGGAGGATACCGATGGCCATTGAGATCCAAGATCCAGAACTGAAGGAGATGTTTGAACACGGGGTTTTCTTTCACGGGCACCTCTGTCCGGCCATGCCCTTAGGGCTTCGGGCTGGGCTCTTGGCCCGCCGGAGGCTTGGTGTGGAGCGGGCCAAGAGCAAAGAATTGATGCTCCTTTCCGAGACCGGGACCGGTCATCTCATGCAGTGTTTCCTAGACGGGGTGATGATGGCTACCGGATGTACTTATGGCAAAGGCAATTGCCAAAAACTCTATTACAACAAGATGGCCTTTGTCCTTGTTGACGTAGTAGATGAAAAGGCTGTTCGGGTGGCTCTAAAACCTGAGTTTATCAAAGAGGCCCTTAAATCGCCTTTCCTTGAGAGACGCCAACAAGGTATCCCTCCGGAGATGATCGAGCCAGAGATTGCCGAAGCGGCGGTCAACAAAGTCTTGAGTCTCCCCGAGGAAGAGGTCTTTAAGATCAGCGAGGTCTACGAGTATCGATATGTCTATGCCCAAGAAGGCCCGCCGGAGTTTTGTGAGGCCTGTGGAGAGGTGGTCTTTGGGAGCAAGGCCCGGGTGAAGAAGGGGAAAATTTTATGTCTTCCTTGCAGTGGCTATAGGGAATAGCGGTCAAAATGAGCGCCTATCTCTTGGTTTCGATCATTGTCTTGTTGGCTGCCTTTGTCTTTTCCATGCTGGGCCTTGGAGGGGCCCTGCTTTATATCCCCATTTTCAAGTGGTTTGGTTTTGACTTTAAATCCGTGGCCATTCCTACCGGGCTCTTTTTAAATGGGGTCACCGCCCTCTCCTCGGCCCTATATTATCTGCGGGCCAAGATGGTCGATGTAAAGGGAAGCCTTCCCATGGTGGTAGCTTCTTTCCTTGGGGCTCCGCTTGGGGCCTATTTTACCCGTTTTGTGCCGACTTCTACCTTGATTCTCCTCTTTGCTGGGGGGATGGTGGTGGCCGGGGCCCGAATGCTCTTTGCTAGTGGCCAAGCCGAACCTACCAAGATGATGCCTTTTCCTAAAAGGGCCCTAATTACCGGGGTGGCCAGTTTCTTTATCGGTTTTATCGCCGGGCTTTTGGGTATCGGCGGAGGCTTTCTCTTCGTGCCGATGATGATCGCCGTAGGTTACCCGACAAAGATAGCGGCAGCTACCTCTTCTTTTATCGTCCTCTTTTCTTCTTTTTCTGGATTCGCCGCCCATGTAGCCGAAGGGCGTTTTGATCTAAGGCTTTTGGTTTTTACTACTGTAGCGGTGGTCATCGGCTCGCAAATCGGAGCTCGGGTGATGAAGGGGAAGATGAAGCCTAAATGGATAAAAAGGCTCTTTGGTCTCCTCCTGATCGGAGTGGCTTTAAAGTTGGCCTTAAAGGTCCTAGGCTGATCTACTTTGTGCCCAAAATGATCTTTGAACCACCGGTAGGGGTAAGGCTCTTTTCGACGTTGCGAAAGATCCGGGCCAGGAAAGGTACTTCATCCTTGGCAAACTCTCGGTTTTCCGGTGAGCCCATACTGGCCAGCCGGATATAATAAAGCAACCGGATAAAGGGGTGCTTGGGTTCGCAGTGTTCCATCATGGCAAATCGCCCGCCGGGCTTAAGCACTCTCCAGGCCTCTTTAAGGGCCGCATCCCTGGTGGCTGGGTCTAATTCGTACATGGCGTGCGAACAAGTGACGGCGTCAAAGCTTTCAGCGGCAAAAGGAAGCCGGGCCACGTCGGCCAAGACAAAATAGACGTTTTTTAAATTTTGCCTTTGAGCCTTTTCTTTAGCCCGTCGAAGCATCCCTTGAGAGAAATCAACTCCCACTACCAGACCTTGGTCTCCGGCCACTTTGCTGGCCGCTAAAACCACCGCCCCTGTGCCGGTACATAGATCAAGGAGACGCCCCCCTGGTTTGAGCCCGGCCCTTTCGATAATGAGCCGTCTTAAAAGGGCTCGTTTATCCCGGCTGTGCAGGGCAATGATTTGATCATAAAAATGGGAAAAGATATCGTAATATTTACGACGCCAGCGTTTCATGAGACCCTCCTGAAGAGTTCTAATTGTTTGGGTTGAGGGACTCTTTTCCTTATCTCCCAAGGGGCGCAGAATTCAAATGGTAGATCAGGGTTTTTGCACCCACAAATCCGCACTTCTAAACCATAACTACGTCCGATCTCTTTAAATAGATTATATCCTTGCTCACGAATCTCAAGGCGAGCAAGCTTGGTGGTGGCTGAAGTAATGACCTTCACCCAGGGCTGGCCGCGATAAGAAGCAAGGATCTTCTGAAAGATACTTGATGGTAGCTCCTGTTGCATCTGTTTGACCACCGCTGGTCTTAAAACTAGATAGCTCACCGAGACCTCTTTGACTCCCACGTTGACCAGGTGCCGCATAAGAGATTCTATAGCCTCTTCTCGATCGGTGATTCCGGGGATTATCGGGTCGATGCGAGCTGCTGGAGAAAGCCCCAAAGCCGCGCTCTTTTCCAATTGCCGCAGACGTAGATAAGGAGGAGCAGTGCGGGGCTCAAAGAGACGATGATAGCCGAGATCAAGGCTTACCAAGCCGAAACGGGCCTGGACCAAAGGGGCATTAGCAGCAAAGAGGGCCCAAAATCTTTCAGGCACGCGCCCTTTACTAAGAAAAGAGACGGTGACGCCGGCCTCTAAAAGGGCCTTCATGGCCTGAAAGGTAATTTCCAGGACCTCAGGGTGTGGCTGAAAGGCATCGCTTGCCGTGGAAAAGGCTACTACCCAAGGCAAGGTCCCTCTTCGGCGACGTGAGGCCAACTCTTGCCTCAGTTTTTCAGGAAGATTTTCATATAGATGAACTTCGGCCTTTGGGGTCTCGGGAAAGCTCCTGGCATAACAATACACACACCGATGGAGACAACCTCGCGTGACGTTCACCGTGGGGATGTCTTTCAGACACCCAAAGGCTGGGTTCTTCAATACCGGCGATTTACGAATGACCTTCTGAACCTTCATAATGATTTTTTTCTTATCTGGACCTTGTTACACTTTAAACTTTAAATATGCTCAGGAATATTGGATATCATTTGTTTTTTTCGGAAAATTGAACGAAGATCCCTCACTAAAAGGATAAAATTGAAGTCTTGTTTAACAGAGTCTCAATTTCAAATATTCCTTATGAGAAAGTTGTAGTCTATTGCCGGAAATGACTCATATTACGGGATTTACGTATTCCTTATCAGATTGACTCGCTCTTTTTATAGAAAAGGGCCTGAAGATGTCGTTTGATTTTCAAAAGATTTACACCTTCATAAAGGTACAACACAAGGTCTCTGGTGGGTACGGGGCCACTCCTCTCCTTCCGGCCACGGTGGAAGACACTTACCATGCGGTGGAGACGCTAATCCTCCTTAAAAAGTTTTTTCCGGGACTTGAAAGCAATACCTTCTTAACCGAAGAGGACATACAATTCCTCAAGACCAAATGGGAAGAGGGGGAATTGGGATTAAAGAGCGGTTATCAGGTCTTAAGCCTCCTTTCTCATGCCAGGGTGAGACTAAGCAAGGAAGTTATTTACCGGTGGCTCCTCAGACGTCTAGCCCATCTTCATCGCCTAGAGGCCTTTTATTTTTTTGGCAAGATCCATCGAGAGTTTGGGCTTGGGAGGGTGTTCTTTCAAGAAGCCAAACTACCTGATCTTACTCCAGAGCCAGTGGTAAAAGAGGTCTATTTCAGGCTCTATCTTCAAAAAGAAATCTTCAAAAGGTTTCCTAAAGGGGAAAAAGACCGTTGGTCGTCTTGGCTTAAGGCCTGTCAAAATGGAGATGGGGGCTTTGGTTTTAGGCCGGGAACAACCTCTTTTATCGAAAATACCCATTATGCTTTGCACTCCCTGAATTTGCTCAAGATCAGGCCTCGATACCCAGAAGCGGTTCAAAATTTCTTATCTGCTTGTCAGAAACCAGAGGGAGGTTTTTCCCGTCGCCCAGGAGCGGCTCCTTTTTTGGATGCCACTTGGCATGCGGTCTCGGCCCTTTGTCTCTTAAGAAATTTCCAGGGTAGCTAGGTGTCTTTCGGTTTGAAGACCTTTTTCTTCAAGCGAGTGGTCTTTCCGATCTCCGGGGTCAAGACTTGGTTATTTCTTCCCCCTTTGGTGACCTTTTTTCTGGCTTACTTCGGGGCCATGGCCGGGGTGACCGGGGCCTTTTTGCTCCTTCCCTTTCAGATGAGCATCCTCGATTATACCGCCCCCGGGGTTTCGGCCACCAATTTTCTTTACAATTTCTTCGCCATCCCAGGAACGGTTTGGCGTTATACACGGGAAGGGCGCCTTAATTGGCCCCTGGCCTTGGTTATCTCTTCAGGGAGCCTCCCTGGGATCTTGATCGGTTATTTTTTACGCGTGAAATTCCTTTCTGATCCGGAGAGATTTAAACCCTTTGCCGCTCTGGTCCTCCTTTACCTAGCCTATCGTTTGGGAAAGGATCTCCTGCAAAATATCTCCCTAGAGCTTCCGGATAAAAAGGCCCTGATCAAGACCAGGCTTTTAAGCCTTAGGCGTATTTCCTTTGAGTTTGACCAAGTTCTTTACAGCTATGATCCACGGCACGTCTTTTTAGTGGCCTTTTTGGTCGGTACTGCTGGAGGGGCCTATGGCATCGGTGGTGGAGCGGTGCTTGCCCCTTACTGTATCACGGTCTTGAAACTACCGGTATACACCGTGGCCGGGGCCTCTCTTTTTGGGACTTTCATCAGCTCAGCCGCCGGGGCCATTATCTACACCATGGGTTTTGGGGCTAAAGGGCTTAATACTAAGCCGGATCTCTATCTCGGGTTCCTCTTCGGTTTAGGGGGGCTTTTGGGCGGATACCTAGGGGCCAAGACTCAAAAATTTATCCCAGAGCGCCCGATCAAATGGGGACTTTTGCTCGTCATCCTCTTGGTGATCGTCAAGTACCTTAGTAACCTCTTTTAATAAGCTTTTTCTCTCGATTTTAGATTTAGATGCTAAACTTTTTAAAAAAAACTCAAATTAAATAATCATTTTATTTTAGCCCTTCATCTTCGACGGATTTTATGTTAAAGAGACTCTTTAATATGTGGCCTTAGAGGGCCTCCAAAAGTTTTACATACCTTTTGAGGTGTTGCACCTTCTAGTAGTTCTTAGCCAAAGAAAGATTAAGGAGGAAAATATGCCGAAGTGGAACCCAGAAAGAAGGCTCCTTGATCATGAACATACCAAATTTTGGCGTTATACCCTGCGGGACGTGGAAGAACCCAACTTGATGAAGGAGGTATTCCCCTACGATGACGTCCCTTTAGTTGATTTTGACTACAAATTTCTGACCCCCCGCCCGGCCAAAGAGTTCTGGATTACCGATACCACCTTTCGTGACGGTCAACAGGCCCGCCCCCCGTATACCGTGGATCAGATCGTGGCCCTCTATGATTTCTTACACAAGTTGGGCGGGCCCAAGGGAATTATTCGTCAATCTGAATTCTTCCTTTACACCAAAAAAGACCGGGAGGCAGTGGAGAAGTGTCTGGAACTCGGTCATCGTTATCCAGAGATCACCGGTTGGATCAGGGCCAAGGCCGAGGACCTCAAGCTGGTCAAAGAGATGGGGCTGCGGGAGACTGGTATCCTTACTTCGTGTTCGGATTATCACATTTTTTTGAAATTGAAAAAGACCAGGCGCCAGGCCTTACAAGATTATCTGGCCATCGTTAAGGCCGCCTTGGAGCTTGGTATCATCCCCCGTTGCCACTTTGAAGACGTAACCAGGGCTGACATCTTTGGCTTTGTGGTTCCCTTTGCTATCGAGCTCATGAAACTGCGTGAAGAATCCGGCATAGACATCAAGATCCGCCTCTGTGACACCCTGGGCCTTGGGGTTCCTTATCCTGGAGCGGCCCTTCCCAGGAGTGTACCCAAATTGGTCTGGGCCTTGATCGAAGAGGCCGGGGTGCCGGGTGAGCTCCTCGAGTGGCACGGACACAACGATTTTTACAAGGCCGTGATCAACGCCACTACCGCTTGGCTCTATGGGTGTGCTGCCATCAACTGTACCCTCCTTGGTTACGGAGAGCGCACGGGGAATACCCCGCTTGAGGCCATGATCTTTGAATATATCTCTCTACGGGGCACCCATGACGGTATTGATACCACCATCATCACCGATATCGCCGAATACTATCGAAAAGAGCTCGGGGATAAGATACCGGCCAATCAGCCCTTTGTCGGCTCAGAGTTTAACGCCACCAAGGCCGGTATCCACATCGACGGCATCCTCAAAAACGAAGAGATTTATAATCCCTTCAATACTCTAAAGCTCTTGAAACGTCCGATCGGGATCATCATCACCGACAAGAGCGGCACCGCTGGCATTGCCTATTGGATCAATACGCATTTTGGCCTTGAGGGAGACCAGCGCATTGACAAGCGTCATCCTGGGGTGGGCAAGATCTACAAACAGATCATCAAACAGTATGAAGCCGGGCGGATCACACCCATCTCCAACGAAGAGATGATACACCTGGTTCGCCGTTATATTCCTGAACTCTTTGTCTCTGAGCTTGATCGCATGAAGGAGAAGGCCTCTAAACTCTTGGTCAACCTGGTCGAAGAACTCACCGAACGTCCGGAAGTGCGTTCCATGGATTCAGAGAAGATTGTTCCTCTCTTGCGCGAGGTATTGGAAGAACACCCTTATATCCAGTTCATTTACGTCATCAACGACGAAGGGAAACGCATTACCCCCTTGGTAACCCATGTAGAAGACCGGGCTCGGTACGAGCACTTGCTCAAAGACGAAGACTACTCTGATCGCCCCTGGTTCATCATGCCCTTTAAGACCGGAAAGGTCTTTGTCACGGATTTTTACACCTCAAAGGTGACCCAGGCCCTATGTCTCACCGTGGCCGGGCCTATTCGTAATCAATATGAGGAAGTGATAGGCATCCTCGGTATGGATATCCGCTTTCAGGATCTCTTGCGCATGGAAGAAGAAGAAAGAACCGAAGAATAAGATCAAGGGGCCGAAGGGCCCCTTTATTTTTCAATTTCTTCGAATCCACTTTGGTCCTGGATGTAGAATTTATATTCCCAAGGTAGGAATTCATGTTCTTCGTTGACCGAGGTCTCGAATTGGAAACGTTTTTCGATCTGTTCTAAGAATTCGATTTCTTCCCCGGTAAGGGCCTCGGCCACCGAAGGGTGGACCTTTAAGATCACCGTTTTCCCTCTTACATGGGGGCCCATTTTTTCTAGACGCCGCAGGATCTCGTAGCAAATGGTGCGTTTGCTCTTGGTATAGCCCTCTCCATGACAACAAGGGCAGGGTTCGGTAAGGAGGTCGTAGAGACTTTCTCGGCGCCTTTCCCTGGTCATCTCTATGACCCCAAACTCTGACATGGGGCGGACATTGGTCTTGGCTCGATCTTTTTTGAGATATTCCTTGAGGGCCTGGAAAACCGCCTCCCGACTCTCGCTCTTTTCCATATCAATAAAGTCGATGATGATGAGCCCACCGATATTCCGCAAACGGAGTTGATAGGCGATCTCTTTAGCCGCTTCGAGATTAGTCCTGAGGACGGTCTCTTCTAGGTCGGCCTTGCCCACATAACGCCCGGTGTTTACGTCGATGGCCGTAAAGGCTTCACAGGGCTCGATAACGATAAAACCACCGGATTTGAGCCAGACCTTTCGGGAAAGGAGCCTAGAGGTCTCTATCTCTATGCCGTAGGCCTCAAAGAGCGAGGGCGGTCCCTCGTGTAACCTGACGCATCCCTTTAGATGAGGGGCAAAATGATCCATAAAAGAGAGGATCTTTTGATAGACCCCACGGTCGTCTACCACCAAAGAGGAGACCTCTCTGGCCATCAGATCACGCACGGCCCGAAGGCTTATGTCAAGTTCTTCGTAGATCAGGGCTGGGGCAGAGACCTTCTCCGCCCTCTGACGAATATCTTGCCAAAGGGAGAGCAAGAAATCCATCTCCGCCTTGATTTCCTCCTTGCTGGCCTCAAGGGCCACGGTGCGCACGATCCACCCAGTATCAGGCGGGCGTAATTCTTCTACCAGGGAACGCAGGCGTTCTCTCTCGTCTTCAGAAGTAATTTTGCGCGAAAGACCGATGTGGGTCATGGTCGGTAGAAACACTAAATACCGACCAGGTAGAGTGATATTGGTGCTGAGCCTGGCTCCTTTGTTGCCTACCGGCTCTTTGACTACCTGAACCAGGATTTCTTGGCCGCGTTTGAGGATGTCTTCGATCGGCCCGACCCGTATCTCAGAGACCTCCTCGCCGAAGAGTTCTTCGGCCTCGATCAACCGGGGGCAAAGGTCGCCGCCATAGAGAAAGGCCGTGCGAGAGAGACCGATTTCGATAAAGGCCGCCCGCATACCCGGAAGGACCCGGACTACGCGCCCTTTATAGATATTGCCTACGTAACCGCGTTCACGTGGTCGCTCAAGATAGAATTCAGCCAGCCCGCCGTCTTCCAGCAAGGCTACCCGCGTTTCGTAAGGGGCGTAATTAATCAGGAGCTCAGACATCTTGGTCGGTCAACCACTCCTCCGGTAAGGCCTTGAGAAATCTCTCCACTAGACTCACCAATTTTTTTTCGGCGGCCTGGGCCGAAGCAATAATTTCTTCAAGAAGGATGGGTTTGAAATTATCCGGATCATTCACGTTGGCGATTACCGAAAGCCCTAATACCTCCATCCCGGCGTGTTTGGCCACGATGACTTCCGGCACCGTAGACATCCCCACGGCATCAGCCCCAATAAGGCGCAAAAATCTGGTCTCCGCTGGTGTCTCAAGGCTCGGACCAGGCACAGCTACGTAGACTCCTTCTTTCAAGTCCAAATCAACAGCTACTCCTTTTAGGAGTTTCCGCAGACGCAGGCTATAGGCCTCAGAGAGATCCGGGAAACGAGGGCCCCATTCGTCGATATTGGGCCCGCGAAGAGGATTGTCAGGGATGAGGTTGATATGATCCTTAATGAGCATAATATCTCCGGCGGTGAAGGAGAGATTTAATCCCCCAGCGGTGTTAGAGACAATTAA
>CAZKEG010000037.1:0-9658 GCA_964551715.1 uncultured Thermodesulfobacteriota bacterium | reverse complement strand
TTCAAGGGGGTGACATTTTCCCTGTGCAAAAACAGTGACATTTTCGCTGTGCGGTGACATTGTCAAAACAACTAGATCATCTATCCTTCAAAGAGGGAAAAAATCTACTTGATCAAAAACGGTTAGTGCTTGGGGAAGGGAATTATCCGGGCCTTTCGTTCGGGAATCTTTGGTTTTATTTCTTCCAGACGAACCACCTCGCCCTTTTCTAGGGCGTTAGCCAATTGCTGTAGCGTATCGACGGCCTCAAGAAAGCCATTTTCGGCATAGATAAAATCCCACATCATTTCGTAGAGACGAAGGCAGGCGGCCAGGGCCGTCTTGCACCGTTTTCTTTCCATATCGATACGCCACTGGAGTCTGCGCAACCTTTCCTGATATTCAGGATCAGCCTCGGAGATGGCCTCTTCGATCAGTTCTGCCCGACGCCTTTCAAAGGCTTCTGGATCTTCCTGGGCCAAACAGGCCATCTCTTCAAACCATTTTTCAAAATCATCTTCACCAAAGGGCCTAATCTCTTCCATCAACTCTCTCCGCCTTGCCTTTTGACTTTTAAAAGCAAGAACTATGCCGACGTTTCAAAAGCTCAACAACGGCCTCTTCAGCACTTAAAACACATTACACGATTCCTCCCTATGAAAAGTTTTTCACTTTAGGAAAAGATTTTCACATCTGATAAAATTTTTTCTCTTCGGGTTTAGATCAAGCCGGTTTTATCTTGCGGTGCTTAGGCACCTCCTGCCGCAATTTGACCAGATTCTCGCCGTAAAGAACGGTTTTTAGCCACTTAAAACCGAACTGCAACAAGGCCAAATCATCCTCTTTGATCTTTTCCCGGGTCTCTCGATCTACCTCATAGATCTCAAGGAAGCGGCTTTCAAAAACGAACCTCCGAAAACGCTCGGGATTGGTGCTTACCATGAAAAAGAGCTCAAGGCTCTTCTGCGGTACCTCAATCGGACCAAGGGATTCCTTTTTCATCATAATCTCTGCCCATTCGGTGACCGGCTCTTCCATTTCCGGAATCCCCTGAGAGCGACGATATTCCTCTACCGTCATCTCTGGCCCGGTATCAAGCCCCTGGCAAAAACCCTCCTTGACCAGATAGTAAAAATCTTCATTCCGCCCCTCGTCCCGATTGCGAAAGATGCCAAGGCCCAAGGGATAATAACGACAGGCCAAGGGACGATCTTCATAGACCATACAACCCTTCTCACTCAAGAAAGGACAACTCCTATGTTCGTCGTTACGCATCTTGAGCCTGGCCACGGGCAACTTGGACCTGGGGAGGATGAAAGGCTCGGTATATTGGATAAGGAACTGATCGGTGGTGAGCTTTAGCCGATTGCGCAGCCTTAGGATGTCGTAAGGGGTAAGTGGGAGATACAGATCAGAACAACAGAGCCGAAAACAAGGGACACCCGGGCCACACTGAAAGACAAATTTGGTATTTGGTTCAAGCTTTATAGGAACAATAATGCGGTCGGTACCGCGTAATTCGGTTATAGCTTCCGGCATAAAAACCCCCTTTTGGATTTCCTATCATAGTATTCGAACTTAAAAACAGAGGCAAACCCTTATCCCTTCTTTCGAAAGCGCGCGGCAAAAAAGCCGTCTAAACCGTGCCGGTGGGGGTAAGTGCGCATAAAACCTTGCTCGTCTACCAACTCTCGGGCCGGCTCAGGGAGGAACTTATGGGCCTTTTCCAAAACAAAGTCTGCCTTTTCTAAGAATTTGGCCACAACCTCTTCGTTTTCTTCTGGTTCCAGGCTACAGGTGGCGTAGACCATGACCCCTCCCTTTTTGAGCAAAGGGGCCAGGGAGATCAGTAAGGCCAATTGTCTTTCCGGGACTTCTTTGAGATCCTTAGGACTCCGGGTCCACTTGATATCCGGATGGCGACGGATGACCCCTGTGCCAGTACACGGGGCATCAATCAGGATGCGGTCGAAGAATTGCCCCCCTAATCTTTCTATGGCCTTAGTGGCATCGGCGGCCATGACTTCTATGTTTGTAATCCCTAGACGTTTGGCGTTTTCCTTAAGGCGTTCCAAACGCCAGGGGTAGAGATCAAGGGCATAAATCCGCCCAGTATTGCGCATCATCTGTCCTAAATGGGTGCTCTTTCCCCCTACCCCGGCACAGGCATCAAGAATCCGCTCCCCTGGTCGAGGGGTAAGCAAATAGCTCACCAATTGGCTGGCCTCGTCTTGGACCTGAAGCCAACCTACTCTAAAGGCCCGAAGGTTGATGATCCGCCCCTGAAAGCCATGGAGGATAAGGCCATCTGGACTATAGCGGCAAGCGGCGACTTCGGGAATCTCGGCCTTAAGATAAATCAAGAGCTGATCCCGGGAAATCCGCATGGTATTGGCCCTGACCACCAAGGTCGGGCGTTCATTACCGGCGCGAAGAAGAGCTTCGGTCTCTTCCGGACCAAAGCGAGGGAGCCACCTTTCCACCATCCAGCGCGGATAAGAATAGGCCACACAGAGATGGCCGAGAAGATCCATCTCCTTCGGTGGAAGTTCGATCTTTTCCCACCTTTCCGCTAGCTCACGCAAAACAGCGTTGACAAACCCCGTAATCCAGGTCCCGCGGCGGCGTTTTAGGATCTTGACCGTCTCGTTGACCGCTGCCGAAGGAGGAATGCGGGTAAATATTATCTGGTAGGCCCCAAGACGTAAGGCATTTCGCACTTCGGGGTCCATTTTTTCCAAAGGTTTGCGGCTGACCCGGGAGAGATAATAGTCGATAAGAGAGAGATGGCGCACAACGCCATTGATCAATTCCGCCACCAAGCCCTGGTCTCTCGGATCAGGAAGGACGCTCTTTTCAAGGACCTCGGAGAGGACCTCATCGAGCAAAGGCTTTTTGGTCTCCCAGCGAATCAACACCTTGAGGGCCATAGCCCGCGGATTGCGTTTGGGCAGTTTGGGCATCTCTCCTCCTTGAAAGCCCTTCTCTTTCGAGTATGTTTGTCCCTACTTTATGGGAAAGATAGCAAAAGTTACCTATCGTATCATCTACGGCGACACCGACTGTGGAGGTGTGGTCTATTACGGTACTTACTTACGCCTCTTTGAGATAGGCCGTACCGAACTCCTTCGAGCCTCAGGGCTCACCTATCGAGAAATCGAAGAACGAGAAAAAATCATCTTACCGGTGGTTGAGGCCTATATCCGTTATCGGGCGCCGGCGCGTTACGATGACCTGGTTGAGATCGAAACCCGTCTAACGGAATTAAAACCCTATAAGGTAAAATTTAACTACGCTATTTATCGAGATAAACGTTTACTTACCGAAGGTTTTACCATCCATGCTCCGGTAACTCGGCAGGGGCGGCTGACCAAATTTCCGGCCCATATTTTGAGACATTTGGAAGGTCTTTTACATCAAGCAGAGTCTGAGAATCAATAATGAATGAATCTTCATTTTATGCTCTGGTGGCGGTTGACAGGTCTAGGCAATGCTAATATGTTCAATAATTACAAATTACACGGAGGGAGGGAGTCTGTTTGCCTGGAGTTATTGTTCGTGAAGATGAGCCTTTTGAGCAGGCGCTTAAACGCTTCAAGAAGATGTGTGAAAAGGCGGGTATTCTTTCTGAGATCAAAAAGAGGGAATATTACGAAAAACCAAGTGTTCGTCGGAAAAAGAAACTAATGGCTGCCCGCAAAAGACTGCTTAAGCGCCTTAAGAGAATGAAACAGTATGACTAAGGGTTTATTTCACCCGTGAGCCCGGATTTCAGGTTTCAAATAAAAATGAGAACAATCTTCGAAAAAGTGAGTGAAATTCGGGCTTGTTGTGCCTTCCTAAATGGAGTGTTGAATTTTGATCCCTTTTCGGAATAGGGGGTTTATTAAGTCTTTCATGGCATGAAGGCCATTTCCTTACAAAAACTTGGATTTGATCAAATTCGAGCCTCTCTTTTAGAGGAGGCCAAGACCGAACCCGGAAGGGAAAGGCTTCGTTTTCTTCGTCCGCAGACCGATCTTGCTGCTGTACAACACGAAATCGCCAAGGTGTTAGAAACGCGGCGGTTACTTGCTGAGCGAGGCCGTTTTCCGTTGCCCGAGCTAGAGGCCATAGGCCCTCTTTTGAGGGGTGCGGCTCAAGGGCAATTTCTCCGCCCCAAAGAAATTCATCTCATCAGACAGTATCTCTTGACCTCTAAGGCCTTGAAAAATCACGTAAAAGGCCTTCCCCTACCCCGCTTAAAGGGTCTTCTCTCGGGCCTAGGTGAATTTTCCGAACTCATCGGTCATATCGACCAGGTCGTCGAAAAAGATGGTTCCAGGGTTCGAGATAAGGCCAGCGAGAGGCTTTACTCTATCCGCCGACGGATAGCGGCCATGGAAAAGTCCCTTAAGGAACGCCTCAAAAAGATCCTGCAGGAAGCCTCTCGGGCTGGTTGGCTTCAAGAAGAACTGATCACCAAACGCCGTGGTCGATACGTCCTCCCGCTTCGGGCCGAAGCCAAGCATCGGCTGCCTGGCATCCTCCACGACACCTCGGCCAGCGGGGCTACGGTCTATATCGAGCCAGCAGAGATCATCCCTCTGGCCAACGAGATAGAGTCTTTACGTCTTGAAGAAGAACGCGAAACAAGGCGCCTTTTAGAGGTCCTTACCCGGAAAATTCTAGAATTCAAGGATGATCTCTTAAACCTAGAAGAGATCATCGCTGAGATAGACAGCCTTGAAACCCGGGCCGTTTTTGGGGAAAGGATCTCCGGAGCCTTACCGGAAGTGGTGTCCGAAGGAGAAATCCGGTTACTAAACGCCGCTCATCCGCTGCTCCTCCTTCCTGGGCGCAGGGTGGTCCGAAACGATTTTCGCTTCCCCTCGGAAAGGCCAATAGTGATCATCAGCGGGCCTAATCTCGGTGGGAAGACAGTGGCCTTAAAGACGGTAGGGCTCCTTTGTCTGATGACCCAGGCTGCTATCCCGATCCCGGCCTCGCCGGACAGTGTTCTCCCCGTCTTTGAGGAAATCCTGGTCGATATCGGTGATGAACAGGATCTTTCTCAAGAAGAAAGTACCTTTTCAGCCCATGTCCGACGTCTGCGCGAGATCTTGGATTCGGCTGCTCCGAGAAAGCTCTTTTTGATCGACGAGATTGGGCGGGGGACTGATCCCGCTGAGGGGGCAGCCTTAGGGATGGCGGTTCTCGAACGCTTGATCGGCACTGGAGCTCGAGTCTTGGCCACTACCCATTACGAGGCCTTGAAAGCCTTCTCCTTTAGTCGGCCAGAGATCCTGCCCATCTCTGTCACCTTTGATGAAGTGACTGGGGAACCAACCTATCGTCTAGCTTATGGGGTTTCCGGTCTCTCACGTGGGCTCTCCTTGGCCAGACGTCTGGGGCTCCCTGAAGAGATTATTTCTCGGGCCCAAGAATTTATAGGCGGAAGTGACGAGACCTTCAAACAGGTCCTTGAGTCTTTACGGGTTTCTTTGGAAAACCTTGAGGCTGAACGTAAGGCCTTGGCTAAGGAACGAGAGGCCCTTGAGGCCGAAAGGAAGCGCCTCCTTGAAGAAGACGCTCGGCTTAAGGCCGCCTTAGAAAAAGAAGAAGAACGCCTTCGAGCCGAATATCAACGGCGTCTCAAGGAGCTTGAGGAAGAATTTAGAGGTCTTACCGAAAAACTCTCTGTCCACGAACTCGGTCTTCGCCGAGCCAAAGAAGAATTTAGCAAGTTGGTCCGGCACAAAACCAAGGAGATCTTACCCGAGGCCCCCTCTGCTGGCCCGGTAAGGCCTGGGGCCAGGGTAAAGCTGAGGGGGCTGGGGCAAGAGGGGCGGGTCCTTCGGGTGAGGGAGGAGGTAGCCGAAGTACAGTTAGGTCCCTTCAAGGTAGAGGTGGCCGTTGATGATCTGGTCGTCTTACCCGAGGAAGGTCGTCCGAAAAAGACTTCCTTCTCGGTTCGGGCTGAAAAGGAAGTCCCAACGAGCATAAATCTTATCGGGCTTACCGTGGACGAGGCCCTTGAGGTCTTAGACAAATACATCGACCGGGCCTTTCTTTCTGGTCAATCAAGGCTTACGGTCATCCATGGTCTGGGCACCGGGCGGTTGATGCGTGCCATAAGGGAACACCTGGCAAGGCACACACAAGTGGCTCGCATTCGTGCCGGGGAAGTATTTGAGGGGGGTGACGCCGTTACCGTGGTCGAATTGGCCACCCAGGAGGAGCAGGCGTGAGCCTCCGCGAAGCCGCGCAACGAATCAAAGAAATCGCCAATATCTTGGATGTCGTTTCGGAATATGTGGCCTTAAAAAAGGTAGGCCGAAATTATGTCGGACTATGTCCCTTTCACAGCGACCGCAAACCATCGTTTACCGTGAGTGAAGAGCGTCAGATCTTTCATTGTTTTGGTTGCGGAGCCGGAGGCGACGTCATTGGCTTTTACATGAAGTATCATCAGCTCAGCTTTGCTGAAGCGATCAAAGAGCTTGCTCGTCGTTACGGTATCGAACTCAAAGAAGGCGAACTCTCCCCGCAGGAAAAGGCCAAGGCCGCCAAAAGAGAGGCCCTATTCCGCTTGAACGAAAGGGCCCAACGTTTCTTCAGTCAGATGTTTTGGGCGGCCCAAAGCGGAGCCCTGGCCAGAGAATACCTCAAAAACCGCGGACTATCTCCAGAGACCATTAAGACCTTTGGCTTGGGCTATGCCCCAGCCTCTTATGATAGCCTGGCCTCCCACCTGCGGTTGGCAGGGGTGGACCTCAAATTGGCCGAAGAGGCTGGGCTTTTGGTCGCCCGAGAAGACGGAAGTTTCTACGATCGCTTTCGCGAACGAGTCATCTTCCCCATCTACGATATTCAAGGACGAGTGGCTGGCTTTGGGGGGCGAATCATTAGCCAAGGGGAGCCCAAGTACCTCAATACTCCAGAAACAGCAGTCTATCACAAAGGGCAACTGCTTTACGGCCTTTTCCATACCAAAAATTTCATTCGTTCTGCTGGTTTCGGCTTTGTGGTCGAGGGCTATTTGGATCTTATTGCCCTTTATGAGGCCGGAGTACGGGAAGTGGTAGCCACCTTAGGAACGGCCCTTACCCCTAAGCACGTGCGGGTGATGAAGGGCTTGGCCACCGATTGGTATCTAGTCTTTGACGCCGACGAGGCCGGAGTGAAGGCAGCCATGCGGGCAGCACCACTTTTCTTAAACGAAAATCTCTTCCCCAAGGTAATCTCCCTGCCGGAAGGTGAAGATCCGGATTCCTTCGTGCGCAAGTTTGGACCAGAGGCCTTTTTGAAAGAAAAAGAGCGGGCCTTACCCATCTTTGATTTCCTCCTAAAGACCTTGGATCATAGATTCTCCAAGACCCCGGAAGGGCGGGTGGCCATTATTCGCGAACTTCGACCGATCTTTGAGACCCTTAAAGACTCGGTGATCTTTGATCTCTATGTAGCTCGGCTGGCCGAAGCGACCGGGGTCTCTGAGGCCTCCATCAAAAAGGCCCTCAAAGGAGGACTTCGGGTAGAATCTCCTCAGAGTTCCTTTCCCGAAGCCAGGTATTTTGAACGCACGGTACTAGAGTTTTTCCTCTTTCATCCGGAGTTTTTCTCCGAGTTCGACCGGGAGGCGGTGGAAGAAATCTTCACTCATGACCTCTACCGACGACTCTTCAAAGAAGTGGCCTATTTGGTAGAGACTCAGGGGGCTTTTTCTCTGGAAGACCTCTCCTTTGAGGATCTGGAACTCCAAGCCCTGGTGAGCGAGATCATCCTTTCGCCACCGGCCTTTGAAAAGGTCTCACCGGTCAAGGTGGCGGAGGAAATAAAGGTCTGTTTGTTCAGACGCCGCAAAAGGGGGCAACTTGAGGCCCTTCTTCAGGCCATTAGAGAGGCCGAGAAAGAAGGGCGTCTAGAGGAGGCCAAGCGTCTCCTCAGGGAATATCAAGATTTGCGCTGCGGTTTTTAAAAATTACCAGGGGAGGGGGGCTATGGCAGACCTAACAAAAGATTTAATGGAGATGGAGGGGCTTGAGGAGCATAAGCAACCCATCAAGTATCTCTCCATCATGAAACCGCTTACTTCTCAACTGGAAGAAGTAGCGGAGCTGATCGAGGGCTTGGAAATAAAACCTCGGGTTGAGAAACCGAAGGCCACGGTAGAGGTAGAAATCACCGAAGAAGTCATCGAAGAGATCTCCCGTTCCGATCCGGTAAAGCTCTATTTAAAAGAGATGGGACAAGCAAGACTACTTTCTAGGGAAGATGAAGTACGCGTAGCCAAAATCATTGAAGAAGGCGAACACCAAGCCCTCAAAGCAGCCCTCAGAGCTCGGGCAACCATTCATGAAATTTTGAAGATTTGTGAAGAATTCTTTCAAGACATCCTACGGCCCAGAGACATCGTTCGCGACCTTGACGATTGTTTCAGTGAAGAAGAACAGGTGACCGAAGAGCGCAGTCAAGGGCTTAAGGGACTCCTTACCGAAATCAATACCCTTTGTCAGGAAATTTTAGAATTGGACCAGGAATGTCTAGCTACCACCAAAAAGGGACTTAAACTCCGTCTCCGTCAGCGGATCAACAAGATCCGCACCGAGGTCTTTGAACGTCTTTGTCAGGTACGCCTGGACAAGCGTTGTCTTGAACGGCTTACCTCACCAGTCATCAAGGCCTGGGGAGCGGTTAAGAAGGCCTATCAAGAGTTTAAACGTTGCGAAGAAGAATCTGGGCATTCTCTACCACGGCTTTCGGCCTATTTTCTGCGCACCAATGGCCACTTTGCTGAAATAGAACGGGCGGCCGAGCGCCTGGGCCTTAACATGGACCGCTTCTTGAATCTCAGAGCCCGTTATATCCTGGCCAAAAAGGCCATTAAAGAAGCCGAAGAACAGACCGGGCTTAAGGTAAAAGTCCTACGTCAGGTGGCCCAAGAAGTAGAATTGGGCCTTTTCAAGGCTCGACGAGCCAAGGAAGAATTAGTCAAAGCCAATCTGCGGTTAGTAGTCTCCATCGCCAAAAAGTACACTGGAAGAGGGCTTCAATTCTTGGATTTGATCCAGGAAGGGAACATCGGCCTGATGAAGGCCGTGGAAAAATTCGATTATCGCCGGGGTTATAAATTTTCTACTTACGCCACCTGGTGGATCAGACAGGCCATCACCCGCGCTATAGCCGACCAAGCCCGAACCATTCGCATCCCAGTCCACATGATTGAGACCATCAACAAGCTGGTCCGCGTCTCCCTTCAGCTCTACCAAGAGACCGGTCAGGAACCCACCCCTGAGGAGATCGCCGCTCGGATGGATCTTCCGGTCGAAAAGGTCCGCAAGATTTTAAAGATCGCCAAGGAACCTATCTCCTTGGAAACACCCATCGGTGAAGATGAAGACTCGCACCTGGGTGACTTCATCGAAGACCCACGGGTACCTTCACCGGATCAGGTGGCGGTGAGCCTGAGTCTCATCGAACAAACGAGACGGGTCCTGGCTACCCTTACCCCCCGAGAAGAAAAGGTCTTACGCATGCGTTTTGGCATAGGTGAGCGGGGTGAACATACCCTGGAGGAAGTAGGACGGGAATTTAGCGTTACCAGGGAACGTATTCGCCAGATAGAGGCCAAGGCCTTGCGTAAACTTCGTCATCCAAGTCGTAGTCGAAAACTACGGTGTTTTATAAAGCCCTAGTAGTG
>CAZKEG010000036.1:0-9673 GCA_964551715.1 uncultured Thermodesulfobacteriota bacterium | reverse complement strand
GATCGGGCGACCGCCAAGTCTCTTGATCTCATCATACATCACCTGCGAACACTTGACCTCACCAATGATAGTGGCCCCGGGGTGCTGTTTTAAAATTTCTCGGGCAAAGAGGATCATGAGCTGGTCACCCCAAAGGATGTTCCCCTGATCATCCACCACGCCGATACGGTCACCGTCGCCGTCATAGCCCACACCAAAATCCGCTTTTTCTTCCACCACCTTGCGACGCAGATCGGCGATGTTTTTCTCGACCACAGGGTCTGGAAAATGGTTAGGGAAGGTGCCGTCTACTTCGCAATAAAGGGAGATGACCTGGCAGCCTTGGGCGGCAAAGGCCTCAGGCGCGGTGAGGGCGGTGACTCCGTTGCCGCAGTCAAGGGCCACTTTCAAGGGACGAGTGATCTTTATGTTTTCTTGGAGATATTTGAGATATACCGGTAGGACATCATAGGTCTCTTTCTGGCCTTGGCCGGTCTCGAAATCTTCGGCCTCGATTGGCCTTCTAAGTTCTTGGATCTTGGGGCCGTAGATGGTTTCTTTGCCTACACAGATCTTAAAGCCGTTAAATTCTGGTGGGTTGTGGGAACCCGTAACCTGGATGCCACCATCAACTCCTTCCAGGTTGAAAAGAGAAAAATACATGACCGGAGTAGGAGTAACGCCGATGTCTATCACACTCACCCCGGTAGACAATATGCCTTTGATAAGGGCCTCATGGAGTTTGGGCCCGGATAGCCTTCCGTCTCGCCCGGAGACGACTTTTTTTCCTCCGTTTCGTTTGACCATGGTACCATAGGCCTTACCAATGGCTTCCGCTACCTCCACCGTTAGGTCATCATCTACTTTGCCGCGAATGTCGTACTCACGAAACATAAGAGGGTTTACCCTCATGCTCCACCTCCTCAAAGATTCTGTTTTTAAGTTAGGTCTCTGCCTATGGAGATGTCAAATATTTCGAAAGAAGGGACTAATTACTTCAAGTCCCTGATTAGGAGCTGGACATAACGGCGGCCTTGGAATTCGGAAAAATCTAACGAACCGGCCAAGGCGTCTATTTTCTCTGGCATGCTGTTTCCAAAGCCAAAACTAATGGCAGGAAGCCCAAGGCCTCCTTGCCATAGAAAGAACTTAAAGTGTTTTTCCTTGACGATCCTTGGCTGACGGATCTCAAAGTCTTTAAAGGCAAAGATCGGTTCCGGATAACCCGGGCCAAAAGGCCCTAGGCGAGAATATCCTTCAAGGAAATTGGGTTCCAAAAGATCAGAGACCTTGACCCAGGCGTCTAAGAAAAGGGTCGGGGTGACCAATTTACCGGAAAGGGCCCGAGAGACAGCCTCTTCAAAGGCCTGAATAAAATCATCTAGCTTATCAAGGCTTAATTTTAGCCCTGCCGCCCCTGGGTGGCCGCCAAAGCGGAGGAGGTGTTCCTGGCATTGGCTCAAGCAGTGAAAGAGATCTACTTCAGGAATACTCCGGCCTGAGCCACGGGCCTCTTCTCCTTCTAAGGAGAGCAAGATTACCGGGCGGTAGTAAAGCTCCTGAAGCCTTGAGGCCACGATGCCAATTACCCCAAGGGGCCAGTTTTCACCGGCCAAGACGATAGAAAATTGGGTTTCCTGAAGGCATTTTTGGATTTCTTCCAAGGCCTCCCTAAGGATGCGATCTTCCAGGCGTTGACGTTCGGCATTTAAACGGTTGAGCTCTTCGGCAAGGGTCTTGGCCTCTTCTTCGTCCTGGGTGATCAAGAGCTGAAAGGCAAGCTGAGCCTCTTTTAGCCGCCCAGCCGCATTTATCCTCGGGGCCAGGCGATAGACGACTTCCGTCACTCCTACGGCCTGATCTTCAAGACCAGCAGCCTTCTTGAGGGCCACCAGGCCTGTCTTCTTGGTGGTGCTTAGTTCTTGCAGACCAAAATAGGAGATAAGCCGGTTTTCACCAGTGAGGGGGACGAGGTCAGCAATGGTCCCCAAGGCCACTAGATCGAGATAGCGTTTGAGATTAGGGATCTCGCGGTTATGGAAAAAGCCTTGTTTATAAAGCTCCTGCCGTAAAGCCCTTATCAGGGCAAAGGCCACACCCACCCCGGCTATTTCCCGACTTGGATAAGGGCTGTTTGAACGCTTAGGGTTAATGACCGCAAGCGCCGGAGGGAGACGAGGAGGGACTTCGTGATGGTCGGTGACGATTACCTCAAGCCCTGCTTCTTGGGCTGCCTTACAGGCCTCGTAAGAGGTGATGCCACAGTCTACGGTGACGATGAGCTTAGCTTTCTGGGCCTTTATCCGGGGAATAAAGCTGGCGTGAAAACCGTAGCCATCTCTTTCACGATGGGGGAAAAAGACTAGAGGAGAAAGCCCAAGTTCTTTGAGAAAGAGATAGAGAACCGCGGCTCCGGTGGTGCCATCGACATCGTAGTCCCCGTAGATGGCGATCATTTCTTTTTGGCGAATGGCCTTGATCAAGCGATTGATGGCCTTGGCCATGTCCGGCAGGAGAAAAGGGTCGGGAAAGTCTCGTAGAGAAGGGTTAAGATGATAATAGGCCTTTTGTGGTTCTCTTAAACCTCGGACCACTAAGAGATGAGCAAGGAGGGGAGAAAGCCCCAGTTCTTTGGTGAGAAGCCGGATGGCCTCGCGATCAGGGGCCGCTACTTGCCATTTGAGTTTGCGCATGTCAAGGAGAGGGTAAAAACAAGGCCTTGAGGTGTCAAGCATGGAAGGTCGGCGATTAAAGGCCAAGATCGACCCCCAAAAGATCTATCTCTTACGCTTTATCCTGGAGGCTTCAGGTCATATCACCTGGCTTTCTACCTTGGAGCCAGGGGTGGTGCTTTTACGGACCAGTGCCGAGACTGAACCCCTGGTCAAAAAAATCGTCCAGGAGTTAGGAGAAAAGATCGGCTTTCAAGGTTGGCTCTAAGATCAGAACTCTTCTATTTGCCAGCCGGCCTTTTTCTTTTCTGAGATGAGAGCCGGGCCTTCTTCGACGCAGATAAAGACTTCAGGAGGTCTGGTCTCAGGAATGCCGTATTTACTGAGCGATTGGCCACAGACCAAGGCCTTTCCACCATCGAGGATGAATTGATGCAAGTAGCGAAAGAGTTCCGGCTCACACCGAATGCACCTGGTCACCGCTTCGTCCGTGACCAAGAGCTCGGTCTCACCTTGTTTGATTAATTCAAGCCCACGTTTGATGGCCCTTTCCCAATTTTGCGGTTCTTTAAGGACTAGGAGATAAGGCATTTTAAAGCCTCTTTATCCGTTGAAAACTATATTCTGCCACCCAAAGGGCAGTCACTTTATTTTTTAAGATCTTTTTAAAGGCCTTTTCAAGTGCTTTTTTGAGGATGGTTACCCCTTCCGAAGACCGAAGGTCTCGATAATCGATCCGTTGGACGCAATTTATGATGGTTTCTTCCAATAGAGGTTTGTGTTTGGCGTATCTTTGGGCCGTCTCTGTGGATGAAAAATCAAGGACCAGAGAAAGGACCAAATAGGTCCCCCTGGGGGCATGAGCTGGGGTGGCCAAGACATCGGTAAGGAGGATTTGGTTGGTCTTTAGATTGCGGACAATAAGGGGTTTTTGTCGTCGGGGTATTTTCTTTTTAAAAGGCAAGGCCCGTACCATGGAAGGGACCTTTTGTTTCTTAACAAAAGGCCTCTCAAAGTTAAGACCCTGATGATAAAACTTGATAGCCAGGATAACACTAAGGATGCCGGCCAGAATGATGATGGCTGAGATGATCCACAATTTTCGACTCATGGGCTAAACACCTTCTTTTTCCAACGGGCCAAAGGAGCGATGGCCAATTGGCGTAATAGGTGATCAGCCAAGGTCAGCCTTACCATGGCCTGGCATACCGGAACGATACGTGGGATGGCCGAGGCATCATGACGGCCTCCAACGCGGATCTTGGCCGGTTGACCGTGAATATCGATGGTTTCTTGTTCTTGGCTGATACTGGGGATGGGTTTTATCGCTACTCGACAGATAATTTCGTCTCCGTTAGAGATACCGGCCAAGATGCCCCCAGCGTGGTTGGTCTTAAATCCTTGAGGAGTAATGGGGTCGTTATGTTCAGAACCGAGCATCTCCGCGGCGGCAAACCCGGTGCCGATCTCTACTCCCTTTACCGCCCCAATACTCATCAAGGCCTTGGCCAGATCGGCATCAAGCTTGTCAAAGACCGGCTCTCCAAGGCCGGCTGGTACTCCGCGGGCGACGATCTCAACGATGCCTCCTATGGAATCCCCTTGGGCCCGGACCTCTTTGACCCGCTCTTCCATCAAGGGCAAGGCCTCTGGGTCAGGGCAAAAGAGGCGATTTTGATAAACAAAAGAAAGATCCTTTCTCTTGGCTCGTACTCCACCGAGGGCCATAGTGTAAGCGATGACCTCAATGCCGAATTCTTCAAGGAGCCTCTTGGCCACAGCCCCTGCAGCCACACGGGCCACGGTTTCTCTTCCACTTGATCGGCCACCACCCCGCCAATCCCTTAGGCCGTATTTCCATAAATAAGTACAATCTCCGTGTCCTGGACGGAAGAGATCCTTAATGGGTTCGTAGGCTGAAGGCCGGGCGTCTCGATTGTAGACGACCATGGCAATGGGCATTCCGGTAGTGCGGCCTTCAAAGACCCCAGAGAGGATCTGCACCCGATCCGGCTCTTTTCTAGGGGTCTCCCCTGGAGATTTACCCGGGCAGCGGCGGTCTAGTTCTTCCTGGATATAGGTCTCATCCAGGCTAAGCCCCGGCGGACAGCCATCTACTACCGCCCCCAAGGCCACACCATGAGATTCACCAAAGGTGGTTACCCGAAAATATTGGCCAAAGGTATTTCCCGGCAACTTAACCTCCTCTAACTTCTAACGTTGACTTTTTTCGGTTTGTCTTTAATAGATTAGCAGGCCTGAATCAGTTTGCGAGCCTAATTTTGGCGAAGGAGGGCCAGATGCCCATCTATGAATTTGTTTGCGAAGATTGTAAACACGAATTCGAGACCCTGGTGCGTAATCGGGATGAGATTTCAAGCCTCACCTGTCCTAAATGCAAGAGCCCCCGTCTCAAACGCCTGATGAGCGTGGCTACGGCTATCGTCAGTGACGGTGGTCCGAGCAAACCGACCGTAGAGACCCACAAGTGTGAGAGCGGTACCTGTGCGGCCATTAATCTCCCCGGACATTCGCGTTAACCATGAAGGCCCTTTGGCAAGGATTGGAAGAACTCTTTAGAGAAGTAGATACGGCCTTTGCGGAGACCAAACGCCAATTCCCTAAAGAAGTTCGTTGTAAACCAGGGTGTGTGGATTGTTGTTATGCCTTGTTTGATCTCTCTTTGGCCGAGGCCTTTTTGATCCATCGTGAATTTCGAAAACAACCCCGTAAGGTGAGACGTGATGTCCTTCGGCGCCTTGAAAAATACGAAAAAGAATGGTCCAAAAAGGCCCCGGAGGTGATCACTCCTTTTGTCCTTTCCATGGTCAAGATCCGCTGCCCACTTCTTGATGACCGCAAACGGTGTGTCCTCTATGAAGTGCGCCCGGTGACCTGTCGCCTATACGGTATCCCGGTAGAAATAGGTGGGGAGACCTTTGTTTGCGGGCACTCCGGGTTCGAGCCCGGGCGTAAATATCCCACTGTGCTCTTCGCCAAAGTCCAGGAGAGATTGGCCCAGCTTTCGGACAAGATTATAGACCAAGGCGGGCGTCTAAGAATCTCCCTCCCCAACGCCCTCCGAGGGCTTTTCCCCGCTGTTCATCTGTTGGCGGAGTGATTGAACGGTGTTTGATACTAATTCAGCCTGTTCCCGAGAGCCCATCCCTTTATAGATCTTGTGGGCCAACTCATAGGCCTCAAGGGCAACGTCCAACTTTCCTTTATAGCGGTTGACGTCACCTATGCCAACCAAGGCCCGGGCGGCTCGATGGGCATCACCGTATTTTTCGGCTATCTCCAAGGAGCGATAAAGATAAGGCAGCGCGCGCTCGGGTTCGTTGGTCTTTTGAAAGACGTAGACGATCTTTTCGCTCATGATCGCCGCCCCGATCTCGTCTTCGAACTCCTCACAGATATCTAAGGCCATTTTGTAGGGCTTTAAGGCCTTTTGGAAATTGCCGCGCCAAAAGTAGATATCGCCGATCTTTTCCGAGGCATTGGCTGCTTCTCGAAAACGACCGTGTTTGAGGAAGACCTCCAAAGAGGCCTCATACCGAGAAAGGGCATCAAGGCTCCGCCCTTGGGCCCACATAATTTGGGCCTCTTGGTACCATTTTAAGGCCTCCTTCAGGTCTTCTGGTAAGTTTTCTTCCTTTGGTATTTTTTCTGCAATCTTGAGTATTTGTTCTTCGGGGTTTGACATCTTATACTCCGGTAAAATTATTCTTTCTCGAGTCTCTGTAAGGCCTCTTTGGCCAGGTCAGCCACTGTAATCTCTACCAAAGATTTTTCCTCTGGAGAATACATGCTAAGGGGCGTTCGGTCTTCAAGCAGGGCTTGAAGGGCCTTCTCCCCTTCTACCAGACCGATACGCCCGACGGCCCAGGCCGCCATCCCTCGCACGGTTGGGTCTTCATCTTCAAGGAGTTTTAGCAGCGGGAAGACTGACAAACGACGAATAAGTTGCGGGTGCTTCTCACCGATACGCCCCAGGGCCCAAAGGGTTCCTGGACGGAATTCCGGATACTTGAGGAAGGCAAATAGATTCCTGACAAATAGTCCAAAGCGATTAGGGGCATGACGGATAATCTCCCCTACAGTTTCCAAGGCCCCCCAGGCCGAAGCCGCTGAATCGGCACTGGCGTAGATCAGGCGCTTGACCAGATCAGCGATCATCTCCGGATGATCTTCAAGGAGCATCTGGGCCGCCTGTCCTAAAAGCATTACCGTCTGCCAACGCAGGAGGGGGTCGGCGCTATAAAGTACCTTTTGCAAGATACGAAGGTTTACGGGTTGATGTTGGCAGAGGAGAAGTAGTTCCTTTTCTTGGCCTGTTTGAATGAGTTTCTCGGCCTCTCGTCGATTGAGACGACGGGGTTTGATCTCCTCCGGCGGCCTTGGTGCGTGAGTCCTTTGGTTTCGGAGTTCTTTTAGTTGTTCAAGGGAGATGTCCCGTATCTCGTCGGCCAATTTCAGAAAATAAAGTACTCCACGGATACCCAGTTCCCGACGTTCCCTCTCGGAATAAAGGCAATGCTCCCTCTGATCATAACCCTCTAAGACCACTTCCTTATAGTCCTCTTCTGGGGAAAGCGCCCAGGCCAGATCCCAGTCACCACCGCAAGCCAGGGTCAAGGCCTCCACGAAAGCTGCTCCTTGATTAAAACCGGTGACGTCGCTCACGTACACCGCCCCACATTCGCAGATACCGGCATCAAAATCCGAGGTCTGAAAGCCGAGGTCACGAGGTTTATCCACCGGCTGGCCACAAAAGGGACAAATGACAGGCCTGCCAGGCATGTTAGCCTCCCTCCATGATTTGTTCTTCTAAAGTCTTGTCTACCGGATAACCAAGGCCTTTGGCCTTGTCCAAGGCTTCACGGGCCTTTTCTCTCTCGCCCAAGTGATAATAGGCCACCGCCAGGTTGTTATAGGCCATCGAAAACCCGGGGTCTGTCTCTAAGGCCTTTTGACAGCAAGAAACAGCCTTTTCAAACTGGCCTTCTTCTATATAGACCGTAGAAAGATTGACCAACAAAGGAGGCCACTCGGGTTTGATCTCCAAGGCTTTTTCGTAATATTCCTTGGCTTTAGAGAGATTACCCAAATGAAAGTGGACCAGACCTAAGTTGACCAAGGCCTCGGCCGAAGAGGGGTAGATCTTGAGGGCGGTTTCGAATTGTTTTTGGGCATGTTCTAGATACCCCACCTGGGCTAGAAGGGTGCCCAAGTTGATCCGAGCCTCAAAATTTGAAGGATCAATCTTTAAAAGACGTTTAAAGATAGAGATGGCATCTTCCAAGCGTTGCGCCTTCCAATAGGCCAGGGCTAACCGGTGGTGGGCGAAGACTGATTGGGGGTTTTCTTGCAGCTCTTTTTCCAAAATTTTGATAGTTTGTTCATCCATGTAGGCCTCCTTTTTGTTGGCTTCAGAGTGTAGTAGGGCGTCTCCATCTTGACAAGATACCAAACTCGGTCATCTTTGCGGCAGATATTTTTTACCTTGGACGGGAAAAATGAAAAGTCAGACCCTTCTTCGCGGCTTGTTTATCTTATGGTGCTTGCTCTATTTAGGGGCTTGGTACTACGAACTCACTCTGCCGGCAGCCTTTCCTGAGGAGAAAGTTACGCCCAAGATCGTCTACCTCCGGCCAGGCACCCCTTTTAAGCGCGTGGTCCAGATCTTGGCAAAGAAAGGGATTATTCGGAGTTCTTTGGGCTTTACCATTGAGGCCTTGCGCTTGGGGCTCATTAATAAACTCAAGGCCGGGGAATATCAGCTAGACCCCCGAAGATCTCCGGCAGAAATCCTCAAGACCTTGGCCGAGGGGCTGGTCCTTACCCATATGGTAACCATCCCCGAAGGCTATAACCTCTGGGAGATTGCCGATCTTCTTGAGCAAGCCGGCCTTGTCTCCCGTAAGGCCTTTCTGACCGCAGCCTCAGACCAAAGGCTCCTCAAAAAACTTCATATCCCGGGACGCACCACCGAAGGCTATCTCTTTCCCGACACCTATGCCTTCTACAAGGACATGACCCCGGAGGGAATCATTACCAAGATGGTCAACCAGTTCTGGAAGGTTTGGAAGGAATTTGCCCCGCGGGCCAAGGAATTAGGGCTCAGTGTGCAACAGGTGGTCACCCTTGCCTCTATTGTGGAAAAGGAGGCCATGGTCCCTCAGGAACGGGCCCTTATCGCCGGTGTCTTCTGGAATCGTCTCAAAAGGGGAATGCCCCTCCAGGCCGATCCCACGGTTAGGTATGCCCTTAAAAAATTTAGACGTCCCCTTTATCGAAGGGATCTTCAGATCAAAAATCCTTATAATACGTATCTCTATCCCGGCCTCCCCCCTGGGCCTATCTGTAATCCAGGGCGAGAGGCCATTCGGGCGGTGCTCTATCCAGCCAAGACCAAATATCTCTATTTCGTAGCCATGGGAAACGGGAGGCACTATTTCTCCCGTACTTTGAGGGAACATCTCAAGGCGGTGAGACGATATAAACGATAATTTAGATTTGCTCGTGTTTGATCACGATCTCTGTTAAAGAGAAAAGACCTTCCCCTCCTTGAAGAGGAGGGGAAGGGATTACCCTCAATGGATTAGCGTTTGAGATTGAGGAGCTCGTCGAGCATGGTATCGGTGACGGTGATGATCCTGGCATCGGCCTGAAAGCCTCGCTGGATGGTGATCATCTTGACGAATTGTTCGCCAAGGTCCACGTTGGATTGCTCAAGGCTGTTGGGGGCAATGGAGCCCAGGCCGTTGGTCCCGGGTTTTCCGGTAACTGAGGGGCCGGAGTGGGTGGTCTCCCGATAGAGGTTCCCTCCGGCCTTATCAAGCATCTCCGGGGCATTGAAGTTGGCCAACCCCACCATCCAGAGCGGGATCACCCGACCATTGGAGTAATGGCCAGTGAGTACCCCTTCGGTGTCTACCGAAATGGCCTCCAGATAACCAGGCCCATAACCATCTTGGTCATAGAAGATGGTCGAATTACTGGTGGCATACTGGGTGGTA